>CAYRPF010000058.1:5348-20402 GCA_964426185.1 uncultured archaeon
TTATTTCTGAATATTGAGGATATGAATTTATTAAATTTTCAAAGGAAACCACTTCAAAATCATCGAATTCAAACCCAGGCGATACAACACATCCCACTAAGCAAAATGATTTTTTATCTGCTAATTCAGCTCCAAAAATGATATTGGCGGGAATCACCACTTAAGGAAAATGTTCAGAAATTATTGTATTATCCAAGAAAAAGCGCTTATACCCTTCTTTTTCAGAAAAAGTATGAAATATAGCGGTAGAACTAAAAAAAATTATAAGGGTTTACCACAGAATTCACAGAATACATTGTGAGAATTATGTTGAATATACCCACATTCCATACATTTCTCATTTTCAGCACGTTTTAGTGGTCGGTTAGTTTGCCTATCGAATGCTTGTAGTCTTGCCCTGGTCACCGAAGATCGAACTTGATTATTTAAGTTTTCTTGGACTTTCGGAGGTTTTATCACCCGGGCTTGCTTCATAATCCTTTGTTTTCTCTTAAATTCCCGAAGTTCTTTTGTAGTTTCAAAATGGGGTGTTTTTTCTTCAGCATCTAAATCATATTTAACTAGTATTCTTTGAATAGCAGGTTTTTCTGCCTCAGTACTTTTCACAGACTCAGATACTCCAATCATTTTAGTTTTTTGTAAAGCTTGCTCAATCTCGGCTTCTCTATCGATTTTTTCTTTTAATTTTTTCTTTTTCTTCTTTTGATATTTTTTATCTGTTGGATCAAATTGAAGAGTGCAGAGTTTCATTAAATCGCTGATTTCATTTACTAAATCCTGGGCTTCGAGATAATGGGCACGTTCTATATAATCTTCCAAGACAAAATAAGCCACTTCACCTTGTTTCCCTTCAACTAATTTTAAGAGTCGTCCTTTAACATCTTTTGTAATAGCATCAATTTCCTTTGAAATTAGATTTTCAATTCTATTATAGTTCGAATCAAGGTATTGTCGTAAAGCATCTAACACAGGGCTATCGTGATGCTCCAAATCAGAACGAATTTCTTCTAAAAGAGCACGTGCTTCCATAATTTGGCTTGATTTTTCTTTAACTAAAGCATTATCAATGCGGATTTTGAAATTCTTATGCGATTGACACATTAATAGATATTTGTTAATTTCTGCATTGAATTTATTTACTGCCAAACTTTGAGATTTTGCCTTTAATTGATTTAAAGATTCAGCGGCTTTTACAAAATCCAAAGCATTTAACTCAGATTCTAAAATTTCTTGTAGATCCGAGCGAATTTCATCTTCACGTTTTATATTATCATTTTCTAGTGTTTCTTGAAGAGACATAATTGCTTCTTTTACTTGGGGGAAAACGGCAATGTTGTCTTGAACTTGATTGATCAATGTTTTAATTTCTCGTAAAGTTACTATGAAATCTTCCATTTTAGCATATTTTTCTGCTAATAGATTATGTCTTTTCATAAATTCATCGTTTTGTACTACTTGATTTTCTAAAACGACAATTTGTGTTCGGAGAACTTCTTCACCTAAACGTTGAGCTCGAATTTGATAATTCTTTAATCTCTGTAAAATTTCTGTAAAATCCAAAGCGGTAGTGCAACGCTCTTGAATTTCGTGAAAATCTGCAGTTAATTTCTCTTTTCCATCTTTCAAAGCAGTTTGGATTTCAGAATTTAATAAATTAACTGCATCATGGAGAGCAACACAATAAAAACGCGGTGTTCTTTTATTAGTACTGGTAATCGAATGTAGCAAAGATTTTGCTTGTTTTTCTGCATGATGGATATCTCCTTCTTCAAAAATCTTTTGAAGTTCTTCATACTCTGCTAATTTTGCACGATTATCATCCAATTTTCGATGTAAATCTTGGATAACAGAATTAAATTGAGTTAAACCAGTTAATTGAATACGTTGTTCTAATTCTTTAAGTAAATCCTCCGATCGATTAAAATCAAGAGATTCATCCAAGATATTGTGGAACTCTTCTATTCTATTTTTAATATCTTCTTCTTCCTCAGCAATTTTCTGTTCCAATTGCTCTAAAGATTTTTGCAGATTTTGAATTAATAGAGGTTCGTATTTATCTTTGTGTTTCATTACGGTTTTTAATAAATGAGTTAATCCTTCTTTTGCTATTTGAAGTTGATTTTCTTGAATTTTCGCTTCATATCCTACTTGTTCAGTTTGAATACGTTGGTTTTCAACAATACGTTGAGAAAGATCCTCAATTATTGAGATATATTGGTTAACACCTGTTTTTTCCGCTTGAATTTGGCAGTTGGCTAAGATTTCAGAGGCGGCAAAAAATTCAAGTTGCGTGCTTAGAAGTTCTTGCGCTTTATCAATTTGTTCTTTAATAGATACGGTTTCATCATTGATTGTTTGATCAAGTTCTTTTTCCAGAGATTTAACTTCTTGAATTAATTTCTCAAAAATGTTTTTCTCATTCTTTTTAACCATTTTATTTAATTCGATTAAACGTTCATGAGCAATTTTTAGCTCTTTTTGCTGAATTAGATTCTTTATTTCTGAATGTATCTTGGCTATCTCAAAATTTAGTTCGAGTAATGATTGTTTTTGCTTCACAAGATTTTCTGTTGAATGATAGGCTTGTTTGGATGCGATAGCTAAAGATTTTGATAAAGCATCACGTGCATTTTGAAATAACAAATCTTCAGCAAGATTATTCCAAGTTTTTTCAATTTCTTGGATTAATAACGATTCTCCTTCATTTCGACTTTTTGAAATTTTTTGATCAAGTGAAACTAGTATATTTTGTATATTCTCAAGAAGTGGAGTGACTTCTTGTGATTCTTTTATTTTTTCTTTTAATTTTTCGATTAAACGGAAAGCTTCAAGATAATCACCTGTTTCGTACACTTCTTTAATTTGTTTCAATTCAAGGTTAATTCCTTTGTTGAAAGAAATAGTTGATTGTTGTTGTTGTAATTCTTTTATAAGACCTTCTAGAGAAAATTGAACAAAATACTTTTCTTTACTATGTAAAATATCAAGAGCTTCTTCAAATTCAAAATTCAAAGCTTTATTATTAGCCAGATCGATTGTTTCATCCTTTTCTTTGGTGTAGTTTTCAATCATGGAAACAATTTTAGCGATTGCCAATTTCATTTCCAATTTCTTATCTGAATATATAAAAAACTCAGGATTTTTAGTGAGTTCTTCAGCTTCTTTTAAACTTTGCAAAGCTTGCGGAAGATTTCGGAGATCTTGACCCACATGGAGTAATTTATTAAATTTAATTAGTTTTAGAGTTATTTTAAACCTTTGAAAAGTGGATTTGAAGAAATATCCAATTTTAGTAGCGATATTAAACTCTGGTACATCTTTAGATATTTTCTTGAAGTGCTGTACAATGTCTCCTTTTTGAGTTTGCAATTGTTTAACAATAGATGGATGAATTTTAAGAGTATTTTTTGTTGAATTATTTCTTTTTGTTATATAATTTTCACATTGTGTTAAAATATAAAGATTGTATTTTAAAATCGCTTCTTGTTTATTTTTAGTGAGGGTTTCATAATCTAATGGTAATTCTATTAGTTCAAGGGAACGTAAGCACTTAATATTTTCCTTAATCTGGTGATTTAATCTAATAGATTCATTGACCCAAGAATAAAATCCTAATTTTTTGGCATTTTGAAGAAGATTTCCTAATTCGAGTTTAGCAGGAATAAAATCGGCACTTGTATACAATTTAAGAGCAGAATAGTACTTTTTTTGAATTGATTGAGTTTCTGCTCTAATTTTTTTTGAAATTTCTTTTAGCTCGGTATTAATTTCATCCAATAACACTGCTCGATCTTTTAAATCATTTTCCCCCATTATCTCAAAATTTGCTTCTAAAAACAATCGTTTATGAAAGAGATTTGAAGTTCTTTGACTGAAGAACTGATTTACATGAAAATATATGTTAAAATAGAAATTTTTTAGATTATGAAGAATTTTTTGCATATTAGTTGCATTTTCGTCAATTCCAGGTGCAAAAGTTATCTCTGCGGGATGAATTTCGGCACCACAAGCTTGACAATATCGAGCGGTGGAATCTTCGATAGGCGCGTCACACTGATTACAATGATCAGACTCACTCATTTTTAATTACTCCAACATTGATCCTATTGTTGTTAGATCTTAATAACATTGTGCTAAGTGCTTCGCATAACGAAAAGCTCATTCTTGATCATTTAGCGCGATTTTTTTAACTTACACTTAATCGTTCTAATTTCAAAGGGAGAAAAATCAAGAATTAGTTCAGTTGTATCTGAACTCCATTTCAAATCTAAAGGAATTTTGGGACGCTCAAGCAGATCAGTCTCCCAAATTTCTTCAATTAAAGAAGCAAAATCCTTTGGAAATTGGATAATAGATTTTTTGTGGGTAAAACCACAACGTTCGATAAATCTCAAAATAACACTGTTATCTTTATTCCATTGTTCTGGTTTTATAACTGACAACTCTATTCCGGTTTGAAGATCGAAGGAAAAAGAATGAATATCAGGCAAATTATCTGATTTTTCTGGCTCGCTTTTTAGTTTAAATGAATTGAATGAATAAATAACAATAGGATGGTTAAATTCTTCCGCCATTTTTGGTACGAAAGTAGAAGGGGCTTGTTTTTCATTAACCAAACACCCCCCTACATGAGGTAAAATCGCAAATCGGCAGCTGGTTGGACCTATGCCAGAATATCTCAGGGGTTTACCCTTCCCTTCATTTTTACGCTGTAATCTTTCAAATTTCACCCAAGATTCTGCAGAAGGTCGGGGATACTTTGGTGATCTATGCATTGAGATTCTTATTCGCCCTCCAGAAGCATCATACGCATATTTACCTTCATTTATGATGGCAATTCCCCATTTGTTATCGGGAGTGGAGATATCAACATATTTATGCATAACTTTTTCAAATCTGGCAATATCAGCGGGTGTTTCAGGTAAAGTTGAAGAAGAAGAAGCGCAATACATCTGATCCGAAGTTACAGAAGTTGCTTGGGTGTTAGTAAATAAACCTAATTTTAATAAAGTGTCAGGAAGTTGCCAATTGGCGGCCCAACTGCAATAAATTAAAGGATCATCATGAAAAAGACTAATTTTTTGAATTACTTTGGAATTCTCAAGAGTTCTTTGAATTTTTAGAGTGCTGAAAATTGGACCTTGATCTACAATGGAAATCTCCAAGTCTTGCCTTTGGTTGAAGTTCAGCGGGTATTTCCAATACTCTTTTTGTATATCCCAAGCAGGATATTCAGAAGAACCCTTATCTTTATATCCCTCCAATATGAAATTCCTTTTTCCATAAATTAAGTTTTCCCCTTTATTGATTTTTCTACCCTTAACGGAAATTAAACTTCCCATATGTGGATCAAATTCTAGAGATACCTTTCCGTTAGTAATACGGGGCGTCTTTCGCAAAGAAATAAATAATGGAGGTGATTGAACGGATTCAAATCTAATTTCTCCTATGATTGCGCCATGAGGATCCATCTCAATAATCGTCCACCAACCTTCTTTATGATTATTCATATTATCTTGAAATTCTGCCTTAACAGGTTGACAAATGGATGAACGAAGTTTTCCATTATAGTTATAATACAAGCGCGCATAGGGCAATAGATTGGATTCTGTATTAGTGGATGATTTGAATTCCCTAATGAGACATTTAGGAATGAAAACTCGAGATTTTCGGCGCCAATTAAGGGGATTAAAGAAGAAAATAAGGTTTTTAGTTTTAAATTCCGAGGGAACATTGTGTGGAAAATAATTTAGAAGTTGCGAGAGTATCTCATCGAGATTTTTATCGACTTGGGAAAATAATTTAAAAACATCGTCTAAAACCTCTGGAACACAGCTTCCAGGTAAGACATCATGAAATTGGTTTAATAAAAGTGTTTTCCAACTCCTATCAAACAGATAAGATGGGAATTCATAATTCGGGTTCATTAGAGAACATAATGTAGCCAAGCGTTCTATATCTAAAATTCGATTTTCTAAACGACGGTTGTGCCTCTTTACAGCACTATGAACCGTGAAAGTTCCCCGATGAGCTTCTAAATAGAGTTCGTCATTCCAAACAGCTAAATTATTTTGATATTTCTCTATTTCTGAAAAGAAATTATGAACCATTGACCAATTCCATTGAATCCCTTGAGATTTTGCAAGCTCGCTTAATACTTGCATCTGAGCGACTTCATAATAAGCAGGACCATGCCCTCCATCACCAGCTCCCCAAAATAGTCCAACTGGTCGAATAATTTTATTGCGGTTAATAATTGCCGCAATTCTTGAAAAATCATCCTGGTAATTCCATTTATTCTGATTTGTGTCTTTTATTGTATAATGCCCAAAAGGGTAATCCTTCCATTGATCGAAGATTTCTCGATTTTGGGCGAAATTAGCGGTTATTAACTGCGTCCCGTCAGGAGATTCCCAGATAAAATAGATGAATGGAAATTTATTCTGTTTATTCCAAGTTAGTTTTGTGGTCCAAAAATACTTTGCCCCAGATTTTGCTAATATTTGCGGTAAACCTTTATTATAACCGAAAGAATCTAAAAACCACTCTACTTCTGGAAGTATGCCGAATTCTTCTTGATAAAACTTCATCCCATATAATCTTTGCCTTACAATTGATTCTCCACTAGGTAGCATGCAATCGGGTTCAACCCAAGAACCT
Source organism: uncultured archaeon (assembly GCA_964426185.1). Taxonomy (GTDB): domain Archaea; phylum Asgardarchaeota; class Lokiarchaeia; order Sigyniarchaeales; family Promethearchaeaceae; genus Harpocratesius. The sequence continues at coordinate 12,009 of CAYRPF010000058.1, forward strand.
CCAACTAATTCCAGTTGCTCTTTCTTATGAATAGAAAGTAAGGAACTGAAAAGTTCTGGATCATCTTCCTTTATCCATGATAATAGTTGGGGGCTGGAAACGGCAAAAACAAATTGATGGGGGAATTTCTTCGCATGTGCTAACACTTTCTTAAGAGTAGTTATCCCTTTTTGCCGAGTTTGCTCATAACGCCACAACCAAGCCATATCAATGTGGGACTGCCCCACCATAAAAAAATCAAAGTGTGATAAGGCTTCGGGCAGAAGTTGATGGTTCCATTGCTCAAGCTTTTCTTCCATTTCAGTTCTAAACTCGAGAGATTGAAGTTGATTTTCAAAATATTCTTCCATATTCTTTGAATCATCCAAATCTTGTTCAGAAAATTGACTTGGATCTAATCTTTCAGAGCCAGAAACAATCCCAATTTCTCCAGTTTTACGATAAGAAAGCTGTTGTTTGGAACCCATAAGAAAAGGAAAAGGAAGTAATTTTAAAAAATTTGGGTAATTGTCATAAAAAATTCATTACAAATCTGTCAAAATAGTGTAATGTTTCCAATTTTCAACCCATGATTTACGTAGATCGATTTCTAATATTTTGGCATCAATATCGCGCTTTCCATAGCTAGAGCTAGAAAAAATACTGAACATTCGATCTTGGAAATATTCTTTATGACCATCCAAAAAGACTTCATGCGAACGAATAACTCGATCTACGTTGTTGATCTCTAAAAATTTCTCAAAAATTTCCTTACCAAAACTGTAACCTACGCCTCGACGGCTAGGTAGGTAATATTCACCGGGTGGCATTTTCTCTTCAGGATCACCCCATAAAATTTGTTTTGAAAGAAGATCCATTTCTTCCACGGTTGAAAATGAGGGAGATAGAACCACAGAACCATCCGAAATCTTAGGAATTTTCGGCATAACTTCATAATCTTCCGGATAAAAGGGAATACCACCATGTAACGCAAGAATACTCTTTTCTGGGGTTTGGGTTATATGACCCAAAGGTAAATTAATGAAAGTATATTCAAAATCGTTAAATAGATAAGAATTCGGGAGATATTTATTTATATTTGCCCAAAACCCGTATTGCATGTTGATAGTAACTTCTTCATGATTACCACGTAAAAGACGAATATTTTGGGGAAACTGTAGCGCAAAACTGAAAAGATAGAGCAAATTGTGAATATCCATTTCATGTCGATCTACATAATCTCCCAAAAATACAACCAGAACATGATAATCTTCCTTTAAAGATAACTCAATTTCCTTTACAAAGAATTTAATGCATTGATCTAAATCAAATATGGAGCCGTGAGTATCTCCAACATAAAATACCTTTCCATTTTCGAGATGATCGATAACAGGTAATCCTGGATTTAGTATATCTGGATTGAGAAGATAAAGATTAATTTCTTCCAGTAAACCTTTAATTTTTGAAACTTTCTTATCATCCCCTAGATAGGAAGTGGGATCGTAGATTTGCCGATCGATGAAGTAGTATTTCCAAAATTCATCAGCATGAGGTGTTTCTAATTTCTCGCCGCAGGGCCAAGTGGTTTTACGGGTAAAATAATCACTAGGCACTGTTTTCAGAGAGTCAATAGGTGCTACAGATTGAAGATCTTCAGCTTCTTGCATAGCTTTTTCTTCAGCACGGAGTTTCTGAAGTTTTTCTAAAAATTCACGCTCTGTAGAAATCTCTGATTCCTTTTCTGTTTTAAAGCGGCTGAAGATTTCTTCGCTTAGTTCAGTTATATCCTCGGTTAGATTGCGTATTTGGAGTGGAGTTTTATCGCGATTACAAATTAATTTACCCAATTCGAATAATGGCCGCTTTTCCCGAGGGATTTCAAGATTTGCAATATCTAAACTATCATAATATCGGTGACATGTGGGACAAACCATTATTGTCCTTTTTTCTTGAATTTTCAAGGAATTATGAAGACAATTTCTGCAGATCCCGCTTTCCCCTTCAAGATCTATATAATAGAAACATTCCCGACAGTTAGTACAGATATATAAGCTTTTTTGCTCATTCCCTCGATTAGTCAAGTCACTCGCCTCATCTTTATGTTAAATTTTCATAAATTTAACAATTCGCATTTTCAGATAAAAGAACTAAAAAGCATAGAGCAAACCGGACAGATTGAAAGCACTCAAAAGAATTTCAATACCAATCCATAATAATAACAGAGCAAATATTCGCTCAAGAATTGCCCCTATTCGGATAACCTTTGCTAAAATCTTGGCATTAATTGTTCCCATGAAGGTCCCAATCACAACAAAGGGAACCATAATCCCTATTCCATAAATAACCATTAAATAAAGTGCAGTGGCGTAATCCCCTTGAACCGAGCCAATTGCTATAATAGTTGTAAATACCGGGGTAACACAGGCAATCCATGAAGAACCAGTGGAAAACCCTAAGATAAAAGCCCCTCCATATTTTGAGTAAGGAGTTTTTTCTGGAAGAACAATTTCCACATCTTTTTGGTCGTTTTCAGCAGAAAGATCTATTTCTTTTGAAGTATTTGATCCCAACGGAGAAATCCTTTCAACTACTGTAGTTTTACGAGAATTTTTCCAATTTTTTGTTAGTTTTTGAATTTCCCGATTAAAGAAGACATATATTGCCAAAAGAATAGTAACTACGCCGGCCATGATGTTTAGGATTACTCTATTGCGTAGACTCATTATACCGGCTAAAAATACGATACCAATCACCGCAAAAGTGACAGAAAATCCGATGGCATAGATAATACTCATCACAAAACTTTCCCTACGATTCTTGGCACTGGTTAAAATATAAGAAAGGAAAGCAGGAAGTAATGCTAAACTACATGGAGATATAAAAGAAACAATTCCTGCTCCGAATGAAGTAAAAAATAAGGTGATATTCGTCATTTTTCTCAATTCAATAAATTTTCCACAGTTTCAGTAATTTCGGATTCAGTTTGCACTCCAGTGTGGCGTGTAGATGAATCACCATCTGGACCAAGATAAACCATATGGGGAGTATATTGTGCACCGAAATACGAAGAAAGTGAATAGTCGGTATCTTTTACCAATTTGAAATTGTAATCGTGATTAGTTGCCCATTCCGTTAATTGTTCAGATGTATCCGCAGCAGAGACCGAAATTGCAATAACAATGACCTTATCACTTCCTAGTGCATTTACTGCAGACGATAATGCAGGAGAATGATACTGACAAGCGCTGCACTTAAGAAAATGGAAATAAAGGATGACAACTTTTCCCGCATAATTGGAAGTTTTCAATTTTTCTCCCGTAATAGTTTCTATTGTAATCGGTGTTTTATATCCAGATGAATCGGAAGTGTCAATGATGGAATTTTGGGTGTTCTGGGTAAAATTAGGATTTATTTCCGATTGACTCGTTGGATTAGTGGTATTATTAATCAAACTTCCAATAATAGCCACTCCGCCTGCTATTGCAATTATGAATAGCATAAATACTGCAATGGCGGGAGTTTTTTTCCTTTTGATATTTTCGTCGTAATAATGCGGGCCACCTCCCGAATATTTTTTCTGATTAATGTTGTTTTTAGCTTTGGCTTGATATTTTGATTTTCCCATAATAATCCCTTTTAAACTTTACAAACGTTGAGGATAATAGGCTCTATTTCGAGGATTTCCACCCGTTTTTTTAAAAATCCTTTAAGCGAAAATGTTAGTGAATCCGGAAGATGAAAACGGGAGAAAAAATCTCGAGTAAATTTGAATTTAATGCCATCAAATTCTTGAATGTATAGATTTTCAAGCCGAATTTGCTTTTTTTTTCCAAGATGGATTAGAGGAGAATAGATCTGAACGCATGGCTGCTCTTCAAGCTTGACATCAATGGAAATTTCTGAGATACATTTTTGTCTAATAAACTCCTTCAATTTTGGTGTTAAAGTGATGACAATTGGCTTATCGATCTCAGACGGCTTAATTTCCAAACTCATGTTCTAAATAAGCGAAAGCCGTTATTTAAAGTTTAGCAATTTGATTGCACAACCTATATATATATTTATGAAGTTTTAAAAAGAATATTATTCATGAAAGCAATGCAGGTAACATCTCCAAAACCGATTGAAGAACATCCGCTTCAAATGATAGAAAAAGAAATCCCAGCGCTCGAATCTAATGATATCTTGGTGAAAGTTCGAGCATGTGGAGTTTGTCATACAGATTTACATGTAACCGAGGGAGATCTTTCGCTATGCAAATATCCAGTTATTCCAGGTCATGAAATTGTTGGAATAGTGGAAAAACGGGGTGAAAAAGCCACCATACACGAGATAGGCTCTCGGGTGGGAGTGGCGTGGTTATATTCTACTTGTAATTCTTGTCCCTACTGCCAGCAAGGCAAAGAAAACCTCTGTAATCACTCTAAATTTACAGGATGCTCCATAGATGGAGGATTTGCAGAATATATTGCGGTGAATGAATCATATGCTTATCAACTGCCTGAAAAATATTCAGATCTAAACGTAGCACCCCTACTTTGTGCTGGTTTGATTGGGTATCGTTCCCTTAAACTGAGTGAATTGAAGCATGGACAACGGTTGGGTCTGTTTGGATTCGGAGCATCTGCACACATTGTGCTTCAAATTGCTCAAGCATGGAATTGTGAAACATATGTATTCACTCGATCGAGAAACCACCAAGAACATGCGCGTTCTTTGGGTGCGACTTGGGTGGGAACACCTCATGATTCCCCTCCTTATTTGCTTAATAGTGCCATAACTTTTGCTCCAGTGGGGGAAATTGTCCCAATTGCTTTACGTAACCTTGATAAAGGGGGAATACTGGCCATTAATGCAGTTCATTTATCGGATATTCCTTCTCTTCCTTATGAATCCCTTTATTATGAAAGAACGATAAGAAGCGTGGCACATACAACACGTTCTGATGCCTTAGAATTCTTCAAAATTGCGGAAGAAATTGACATTCAAACAGAAATTAAAGAATACCCTCTGAGTAAAGCAAATCAAGCTTTAGAAGATTTAAAGAACAGTCGATTCTCTGGTGCTGCAGTTTTGCGTGTATCAGAATAAATTAAATAAATCAAAAACCAAAAAAGAACACAATAAAATACAAAGATAACTAATGATTTAATTGTTGGAATGAATCATGTACTTTAAACGATTGCGAATTTCGGTTGGGATTTTGCTCCTAAATTTGATATTTTGGATTTTCTGTTTAATTTTCGGTGGTTGGTTGATCGTGATTTTTTCCACACTGCTGTTTTTAATTAACATAGCGCAGTTTGCGATGTTTCTTTATAATTATTTCACCATGATGGCCGGTGATTGGGAAAATTTAACTGACACATCTGCCCTAAATTTAAAAATAGAGAAAGTTCTTATCCCTATGGCAGATGAAGTGCAGCTATCGGGATTGTTTATCCGATTAAAACATTCAGCAACTTCTTCTGAACAGAAAAAGCAAAAACTTCCCTTGGTTATCATGCATCACGGATTATTGGGCAATAAAGAACGGTTTTTCGGATTATCACAGCCTATCGCAGCCACAGGTTATGCAGTTTTATTGGTAGATGCCCGTGGGCATGGAGAAACACGTAAAAATTACCCCGCTTTTCATGCTGATGATTGGTATATCACTAAAACCACGGGAATTTTTCCAGATTTCCATTACATCTTAAAATATGCCATTTCCCGTCCTGAAGTTGATCCATCCCGAATCACAGTTATCGGAACATCAATGGGCGGAGGATTAGCATTATCTCAAGGTATAAAGGATCCCCGGATCTCGCTGATAATTGCCCTTTCACCCTATTTCTCGTGGAAGAATTTCGAAAATGACCCCGAAAGCCATAGATGGTTTACCGAACCTTGGATGACTCGATTGTTCATCAATATACAAGTCAATGCCAAAAAAATCACTAGTTTTGACCGTCTAATTTCCCCAGAGGCGATTTTTACTCCCAAAATCGTGAAAGAACATCGAGAAAAAATTCGGGTGGTTTTTGCGCGAAATGATAAGGTCCTTCTGTATTCTGCGCATTTTCTTCCATTGCAAACACGTTTAAAGCTTTCTCCGGAACATGTTTTAGTTCTTAATGAAGGAGATCATTATTTACGGGGACAGGAGACAATCGTAGCTTCTCAGATAATTTCTTGGTTAAATGAGAAATTTGAGAATTAAAATAAGTTGAATTAGGGTTGATTAGAAGTATTTTAAAATGATTCGCTTTTTGTTCCTTACATGGAACACCAACACCAAGATACAAATTCATTACTGGAAACACTTCCAGAGACAATCTTAGGACATGTGGATACATTTGGAGCATTGAAGCACCAAAGGCGGTATTTTGCAACCGAATCATCCAACGGGATTTTAGATTATCCCCGAATGATACGCAATAATCTTAAATTTGCACTATTTGCCATTTACCCAGCCGCTTCACCCTACCAAATTTTATCTGGAATTGATGAATGGCTTCAACAAATAGATAATCCAGCAAGCCATCTATTCCATGTGAAAAACATTGAAGACTTCGAAAAAGTCAAAAAGATTGATAAAATTGGGGCAATAATGCATACTGAAGGCGCGGGGGGTTATGATTCCGAACTGAAATCGCTTCGGTTGGCCTATAAATTGGGACTGCGAAGCACAGGCATCACTTGGGCAAACGTCAACCAATTTGGAACGGGATTTTTATTCAGGAGTGAACAGGTAGAAGATAGAGGGTTGACGGCTGAAGGAAGAAATTTCGTGCGTGAAGCACAACGATTGGGCATTACTATAGATGTATCTCATCTCAACGATCGTTCTTTTTGGGATGTAATGGAAATCACACAAAAGCCTATTATGGCATCTCATTCAAATGTACGGGCGGTATGCAATATAGGAAGAAATTTAAACGATGACCAAATCCGGACAATTTACGAAAATCATGGAGTAATTGGCTTAAATTGGGGGACTACGTTCTTGGATCCAAAAGTTAAGGTTGAAGATTTATTTAAATCTGACCCAAAAATTGGCTTTGATGTTATTTTGAAGCACATTAATCACATAGTATCTTTAACGGATATAAATACCATCGCTATCGGGTCGGATTATGATGGAATAAAGATTCCGGAATGTTTGAATTCTGCAGACAAAATGCCAAAATTTTACCAATATCTGCTAGATAACGGATACAGCAAACAAGATCTTGAAAAAATCACCTTTGGGAATTTTTATCGCTTATTTTCCCAAACGTGGTGATTTTTTTTAATTACAAGCGTATTATTACTTCTTCAATTGCTCTGATGGTTCATACTGCATAAACCAATATTCTACGTTAGTTTTTGGAACTTGTACTTTTTCCAAGATTTTAAAATTATGTTTTTCGTAAAAGTTCACATTTTGTAGCAATTCAGTCTCTAAATAAATCGGAAGTCCTTCTTTTTCACTCTTTGCAATAATATGGCCCAATAATTGGCTACCTAAACCATGCCCTTGTAGTTCTTTCTTAACCCCAATGGCCATTAAGTACAGATGGGGCTGAGACGCATATTTTGTATGGGCTTCATGCATATATTTTTCCAATTTAGAAAATCTTCGAATTGCTCTTATTCCAATATGTAATATTCGCTCTTGTAATCCACACAAAACGAATTTTTGGTAAAATTCAGAAAGATTTTCAATTCGAGCCACCACTGCAACTGCTAAAACATCTCCCTTTTCATCTTCGGATAATGCAATCACTTCACCATATCTAATACCATAACGAACTATAGCGCAAAAAGGGAATATTATTCTGCGCTGACGAGTGATAGCATTTGGAAATCCATGGAGATTTGCAGGATCATCTTGAAATATTTCCCCTAAGAAGCTTCCCGTTGTCTTTATATCTCTTTTTTCCAGCCATACTATTTTTTTTTTCATTGAATTAGCATTAAAATTCCTTGCTTATTTTTTTTTCAGATATTTGGCATACATTTTTACTTCTCATCCCTATAAAGAAATTTAGCTAATATGAAAGAGAGGATGATACTTAAATGAAAAATCTATTTATTAATAAAACTGCTAATGCAGACAAATTTGGAAAAATGGTGGATCGTATTGGCGAAATTTCAGAAGTAGATAAAAAATTTATTCGAAAATCTTGTGAACGTGTTATAAATGAATGGGAAGAACGAAATAAGAAGGATTTTTCCACACTATTTCATGTAACTGAACGTGATAAACATGATGAACTTCATAAAATCACCGAGGCATTTCAGCGATCTTTGAGTGAAAAAATTGAATCCACTTTGGTTTTAAAAAAAATCGGAACTATTGCTGAATTCTGGTTGGAAGATCTATTTTACCCATTTTAAATATTTATCTAAGTTTTCTGTGTATGTACAGATTTTTTATCTATTTTTTTC
>CAYRPF010000058.1:20502-21849 GCA_964426185.1 uncultured archaeon
ATGATTGGGAAATTGATTTCATAATCACGGAACGGAATATTCCAATTCAAGCATTGCAAGTGTCATATTCATTAAAAGATTTTAATACATATTCTCGTGAAATCCGCTCCCTAGTTCAATTTGCAGGACAATATCCTACTTGTGAACTTCTAATCATAACATTTGATGAAGAAGATCATCCTATGGAACTCAAAACGCAAAAAGAATTCAAACCTTTTAAAAAGATTAAGATAATACCTTTTTGGAAATGGGTAATTAATAGTTAGTGGTATAAACTCTGGCGTAAATCATTTTCTATCTTTTCCATTCTTTTCCACGGATTGGTAAAGTAAAATGCAAAACCTACCACTACCAGCAGAAATATCGCCAAACCACCTATTATCAAGCGACCATACCAAGTTTGAATGGTCTTCAAAGCGAATAGGGAAGAAAAGATTAGAAATAAGGCAATCGCAGATATTAACAGCAGTAGAGGGCTGATATCCACAGCCATGTTCCACTTACGGGGATTATGAGGATACACGATCTCCGCAGTTTTCCAAATAGGCCATGAAAGCCAAAAAACTAGCCCAGATATTATCGTAATCCCACCTACAATGATCACTAAAACTAAGTTTCCACTCAAATTTAAAGCTGAAACCTGATGAATTCCCAAAAAAACTGCCCCTATTATGGCAAAAGTGGTGATGGTGCTGATGATCCAGCGAATTTTGTGTGTTTGCTTTATGCGGGAGAAATCCCTAATTAAATTCTCCAAAATTTCTCGGCGTTCGGAGTCAATCCCTTGTTCTAACTCTTGCTTCTTTAATTCTTCCAGTTTCTCTAACCTCACTTTCTCTCTTTTTCTTTGATATTTCCAAAGGGGAATAGTAATCAATACCGATGCGGTGATAATACCGAGTAACACCCATGGATTTTCTAAAAAGGAATATTGATGCGTTTTCTGAGAGGAAAGTATGAAGCTGAAGCGATCCGAGTGATTATTCTGTTGGATTACAATAGTAATTGCCTGTAAAACCCCGTCGTTATCTTGCCATGTGGGAAAGAAATAAAAATGTGTGATATATCCCTCTATAATTTGAGCACTGTGGATGGTATAGGTGTATTCCCCAACACTTGAATAAGAACGGTCAATTTCTAAAACATTGGGTGCCCGTCGAAGTGCTTCGGTCAGATTATCCCAATGATTAATGGGAACGAGAAATGGAAGGATCGACGCGGTTATATTTATCGAATTGTTATTCAATTGCTGAGAAATCTGCAAAGGACTCGAAAAATTCACGATCCCGTTTGCAATTTCCTCCATGCTGGTGTGAGTAGGAATTTGATTCATAGTAACAAATAACT
>CAYRPF010000059.1:0-21542 GCA_964426185.1 uncultured archaeon
AGGGCTTATGGACTATTTATCAGATTATTGCATGGGGATTTATAGGTATTGTGGGTGGATTGTTCCAAAATTTAAGGAAAAAACTGTTTATTCGCCGAAATTTATACTTTATGGCATTTACTGGATTTATTTTGGGTTTTATCTATGGAGCTATCATGAATATTTGGACATGGATGCTAAATCCTCCGTTAACTCTTTTATCCTTTTTGGCTCTATATAGTTCGAGTTTCTTTTTCGATTTGGCTCATGCAATTTCTAACTTTTTGTTTATCATATATTTTGGAGAAAAGGTGGTAAATATTTTGAATAGATATCATGATAGATTCTTTTTATTGAAATTTGATGGAAAAGCTAAGAATTTAGAAGGAGTATAAATTAAAATATAACAATAAAAAAATAATTCTGAGTAAAAATTAATCCCAAAACTGTTCCTTGAGGATTGTATCTTCCCGATTTGGGCCGATGGAAATAACTGAGATAGGCACTCCCAATATTTCCTCAATTTTACATATATAGTTTTTAATCTCATCTGGAAGTGAATCAAAACCTTGTTTTGCAATATTGGACCATTCTTCTGCCGGTCGGGCAGCCCAACCTGGCATTTCAATATACTCTGTAATGCATTTTTTTATAATTTCCGAGTGAATTGGCCAAGAATCCATTATTTTGCCATTATATTTGTATCCTACACATAATTTTACCGGATTGACTCCTTCTAAGGCATCCAGCATAGTTATTGCTAAAGCGTTGTAATTATTAATCATACAAGCATATTTTAGAGCCACTAAATCAATCCATCCAACACGGCGAGGACGACCAGTTGTGGTGCCGTATTCATGACCTTGTTCCCGTATCTGATGAGCCAAATCTCCCTCGAGCTCGGTTGGTAAAGGTCCACCGCCCACTCTAGAAGTATAGGCTTTAATTACTCCTATAATTTTTTCGATGCGGGTAGGGCTAACACCGCAACCTCCAGGAACTCCACCCGCCCAAGTATTTGAAGACGTTCCGAAAGGATACATTCCGTGATCAATCCCGAGCAAACAACCTTGAGCACCTTCGAATAAGATACGTTTTCCTTTATCTAACAGAGAATTTAGGTAATATGCCGAAGAGATCACGTAAGGTTTCATTTTTTTACCATATTCCAAATAATTTTGAATAATTTCCTCTCTATCTAAATCCCAATCTTCTGTTTTACCAGTCAAAGCTTTATATTGTTTGAGTTTTAATTCATATAATCGATTGAATTTGGGACGAAATATGGATTCATCCAGTAGATCAAATACTCTTAAGCCGTATCTCGCAGCTTTATCTGAATAAGTAGGACCGATACCTCGTTTGGTGGTTCCAGCGGCATAATTTCCTTTGGTTTCTTCTTCAATGCCATCCAGTAAAATATGAAATGGAAAAATTACGTGAGCTGTATCCGAAATTTTCAAAGACGGAGTAAATCCTCTTGATTCCAGCATATTTAATTCTTCAAAAAGTACTTTCGGATCAATTACAACTCCATTTCCAATTACTATGGTTTTGTTTTTAATTGCTCCGCTTGGAATTAAATGAAATTTGTATTTCTCGCCTTTAACCACAACTGTGTGTCCCGCATTATTTCCACCTTGAAACCTAGCTACAATATCCGCTTCGCTGGCAAGATAATCAACTATTTTCCCTTTTCCCTCATCGCCCCAGCTGGCTCCTGTGACGATAATCGTTTGAGTTTTTTTCTCAATCATTAAGTTCCCTATTTCTAAAAAAAACAATGAAATTTAAGATTTTTTAACTTAAATAAGCACATTTTTCTATAAATATTCACATAAATGCAGTTGATATAGAAAAAATTAAACACCAAATTTTATTAAGTTAAATAATCAATTTTAAAATAAGAATTATTAACTGTATTGTTTTGATTTATTTAAGAGATGCTCCTTGATTAAAGTATGAGAATCCAATAAAAACGAGATGTTTCGTGTGGTCAAAGATAAACTTACTCAAATCATTAAATTTCTATCGGAAGGAATGGAAGAACTTTCTGAATCGTTGGAAGCAACTGTAAGTGCTATATCTGCTTTCCAAAAATCGTTATCTAAAGTTAAAAAGGATTTAAAGCGAGTTAAAGAGATCAAAGTTAAAGAAGGTACTACTGCAGTTGCTGTAGAAAAGCCATCTCCCATACTTTCCCGCTCTAAAGGTAAAGACTTTGCCAAAGAAAAAGCCGCTTCTTTATTATTTAATATGCTTGCTGGAGGTAAAGCAGAGGGAACAGCCAATTCAACAGTTGGAGCCGCACCCTCATCTGGAACGACATCTGCACCTCCCAGTGGACCACCAAAAGGACCCCCAAAGGCAGGACCTCCCAGTGGACCACCAAAAGGACCCCCAAAGGCAGGACCTCCTGGAAGTGCTCCAAAACCTCCTAAAATGCCTCCAACTTCGTCAGGTGGTTTACCTTCACCACCTAAAATGCCTCCCGCTGGGGCACCAAAAGCACCACCATCTGGACCGTCAGGTGGTTTACCTTCACCACCTAAAATGCCTCCCACTGGGGCACCAAAAGCACCACCATCTGGACCGCCAAGTACACCTGCTTCTCCATCTGCATCAGCTCCAGCAACTGCTACAGCAGCGTCAGGTCCAGGCTTAGGTGGCTTAAGAGAAGAAATGTTGAAGGAATTGGATCGCTTGAAGAAGATTATGCGCGGGACTTAATTTCTCTTTAAATTCATGTTGAAAATATTCCGAATTATTGAATAGAACCAGTAGATAGCATTTATTAAATGGTTTTCATCACCTTAATCGAAAATCCCAATATCTAAATGGTCAAATAGAAGTGGAAAATAAAAAAATAAAAATTTATCTCTAAAGAGGGGCACTACTCCTCAAGCTAAAATTTTTTTCCTGAATTCTTCTAAGAATATTTTGCTTTCTTTATTCTCAAATTTTGAAGATGTAATAGATCTTTGTAAAAATCAGATAAGGAAATTTGACAATCAAGAATTGAGAGGATTTTTCGATCTAGTTTTATTTTTTCTTCTTGGAATATATTTTGGTTTATTGGCGAAAAATTACACTTAAAAAGATTTTCAGCCATTTTTTTTAATTCACTTTTCTGTTTATTAGTTAGATTTTCTATATTCAATACGTATATCTTCGCAATATCAAATGTGGCTGTATCTAGGGCACCTCCCCCAAAATTTGTTCGTCCATGTAACTCTAAACTAAAAGGGACAAATGAACTCTGTAGTAGGGCTGAAAGCAAGATATAATCATCCTTTGAAATGGATAGAGGTGTGAGTTTGTAAAAAGTATTGTTTGCAATTATTAAAGGTGAGGCTAGAATCACTCTAAATATTTCATTGAATATTTTTTGAATATATATTATTGGAAGGTCTTTGTTGGTTTCTTTTTGAAAATCCATATTTTCTGTTAATTTGGGTTTAAGACAATACCATGTATCAGGAGATTTTCGAAATTTCTGGGAAAAAGATGCTAAATACTGAATTCCATGGATTATTTCGCCCTTTCTTGCACCTTTTTTTATAGAAATCTGCTTGCTCTCAGCATATTCGATATACTTTAATGCATTGATATATCTTTTCCTTTTTAATTCAGTTTTAGATAGATTTGTGTAAAATAGATAAGTATTCAATTGATTGGGTTTAAGAATCGGAAAATTCACTTGACGAGGTGAAGCAAGAAAAGGTTGAACGACTTCTGGTTCAAGAACTACTTTATCACCATAACCATTAATATATGAATCTCTAGAAATTTTTTTTAAAACAAAAAAGTCATTACAATTGGTGGTTATTCCTCGTGTTATTTTCATATATTTACCAAGATACGATAGTTTTGAACCTAATAAAGAATGAAAAACAAAAAAACTGGATGGTGCTAAGAGAAAGTAATTTCCCCAATTATATCCTTTATAGGGTGTAGAATATAATGCGCTATTCTTTGCATGAGTATGATTTTGGGTGTTCGGTTTCATCCATGAATATAATTCAGATGGTGATATTTGAAGTAATCGCAATAAATCATCATTTTGTAGCAGTTTTGGTGTTTTATTTGCGCTATTTGGTGAAATTTCCTGTCTGACATAAAAATTTTTCTCGATATTGCCCAAAAATTCGAGGATTTCCGTAATTTTTAAAGAATTAAATGATTTCTTCCAACGAATGAAAGAAACTGGAATTCCATTTGGATTTTGAAAATTTGAATTTTTTTTGCTCAGAAACGAAATAATCGTGTTAATTTCAGCATATTCGAAGGATCGAGCAGAATTGTCTGCAATTTGCCATAGATTAGTGAACTTTAACAAAAATTCTTGAAAGGCATAGCCATATTTTACGTTCATCCAAGAATTTGAAGTAATAAAGGATAATACCCCGTTGGGTGATAAGTATTTAAAGCTCTGCAAAAAAAAGTATAGACTATAGTCCATGTGATTTGAAAAATCGATTTTGTATTCTTTTTTGATTTTTTTCAAGTTTTGAGACATCCTTGCTCGATATTGCAATGAAGATAATAAAGGTGGATTTCTGCAGTCGCGTAGATTTCGATGTCTAATATATGGAGGATTACCTATGATAAGGTCAAATTCGGTATTTTCTGAAATTTCTTTGTTAAAATCAAGGAGAAAATCCCCATGGATAAAATAGATTGAATTTTCTAAGAATAACTGAACTTGATTAATATCAGGGACAAAAAAATTAAAAATTTCGCACCAAATACGGAATTTTGCTATTTGTATAGCTGTTTCTCGCACATCACAACCAAAAAGCTGAATTTTTCCCAGATTATCTTTTAAGCTGAAATCTTCCTTTATTGCAGTCAATAAAATTTGGAGAAAGCGAATTAAAAATGTTCCAGAACCACAAGCAGGATCTAAAATTCTAATTGGAGAATTAGAACAGTTTTTTGATGTCAGTAGGCATTTAATAGAATCTACTAAGTATTTAGGTAATGCTTTTCCATTTTCAAAAAAATTTTGTGATTTTTTCGGATTTTTACCAGAATTATTAAGAGTGAGATAGTTCAATGCATTTAGAATGGAATAGGAAACTTCAGCTGAAGGAGAAAAGAAGGTTCCACTGTGGGATTTATCCTTTTCTTCATGAAGAATAACATTTTGATAGAAATAATCCATGAATGCAGGTGTAATGTGATTTTCTCTTTTGGTTTCATTTGAAAATTCTAATCCATCTTCTTTAAGGCAAAAATTGTTTGAATTTCTTTCCAATTGCTGGAATGATCGAATTATTTCGTGGTTTGCATAAATAGGTGTTTTTTCATTATAATTTTTTTCATTTATTACAAATAATTCTGGAATAAGGCATTTTTCACACTGAAAGAGAGACGCGATTTCTTCTTCAAATGCTTTTTCATCTACCAAAAAAAGATTCTTTTCGGTACTAACCTTTAGAAATAAGAAGGAGGTGATTCTGACTTCTTTTTTAGCATCAGTTAAAGATGGAGTAATTTTAACCCGCAAAATTTGAAATCCAATGAATTTTAACAAAATATGATTAATTCGAGAGATTGTTTGGTCTAATATGGATTGACTATTGTGTTGGATTATAGACTTCTGAAAACTTATCCATTTTTCATGAATATGAAATAACTTGTCAATCCATTCCATTATTTCCATATATGTTGGAATTCTTTAAGAGGTTAACGAGATTTCTAAGTGTGAAAAAATTTATCATCGTTCCATATGAAAAATAAAGTAGAAAGAAAATTTATGTATATTATTTTCCAATAATAATCAATATCTCCTTTTAAGTTATTTAAAATTCTTGATTTCTCAAAATTATGGAGAGTTAACATTATAAAGGATAAAACAAAAATTTTCCTAATGGAAATTGCCATAAAATCATTCAAGACTAAACACAATAAACCTGATTTACACACACTATTTTATCCCAAATCCATAGCTATAGTCGGAGCATCCAAAAATCTAATTGGGGGCTCAAAATACTATATGGCATTAAAATCTTCGGGATTCTTTCCGATTGAAGGTAATGTTTATCTTATTAATCCAAAAATTGAGAAATTATTTGGTGAATCCGTATACCCCAGCATTAAAGATGACCGAATTCCCAAACCCATTGATTTAGTAATAATCGCTGTTTCTGCTACAACAGTTCCTAAAATTCTTGATGAGTGTAATAAGAGAGCAAAATTTGCAGTAATATATACTTCAGGATTTGGAGAAGCTGGAAATGAAGAATTAGATCGCCAATTAAAAGCTATAATAACCCAAATTGATACTCGGATCATTGGTCCCAACGGATTGGGCGTTTTAAATCCATATTCCAAGCTTCAGATTTATCCTAATTGGAAGGAATACAAAGGAAATCTATCATATATTGCCCAGTCAGGAGGGACTATGGCCAGATTATACTTATGTTTAGGACCGCTTGGGATTGGATTCCATAATGTAGTTTCAATTGGTAATGCGTATGATCTCTCAATTACGGAATTGATCTCTTATTTTCATGACGATCCAATAACTAAAACTATAGCGCTTTATTTAGAATCCATTCCAAACGGTCGGGAATTCATGAAAACGGCACAAAAAATTACACCCGAAAAACCAATCATATTATGGAAGGGAGGCCAGACCAATCGTGGAATAAGGGCAACCGCTTCACATACAGGTGGATTAGCTGGAAGCTACGATATTTGGAAAGCTATGTGCAAGCAATCTGGTATAATGCTTGCTGACCATTTCGAACTTTTTCAAGATTTAGTTCAAACTATTGTTGTTCGCCCTAGACTCCCAGAAGGTTTAAATGTTGCAATTTTAGTGGCAGGTGGTGGAATTGGAGTGGAATTTACCGATACATTTGAGAAATTTGGGTTGATTATTCCCGATTTTGAACCTAAAACAATCCAAACATTGAGTTCTTTATTTCCCAGTGTAAATACCAATTTTAAAAATCCAGTTGATTTAGGGGAATGGGGTTATAATCCTCAATTATTTGAAAAAGCCTTGAAAGCAGTCTTAGAAGATTCTAATATAGATGTTGTGGTATTTGTGAGGGAGCCCGAACGATTTGGGATTATTTCGGAATTGCTAAATATTCCAGATGCCCAAAAAGCAACTATAGAATCATTAGAAAAAATTGCTAAAGATACACAAAAACCTCTTTTTTGCAATCCCAGTATGAATAAGGATGATGAAAAATCCTATAAACAAAGGCATGAGTTCCAAATTGCGATGATCAAGGCTGGAATTCCCGTAATTAATTATATGCTAAATATACCTAAAATAATTCTCCAATTGTGGAACTATCGGAATTATTTAGTTAAGCAAAAATCAATTCAGGTGTAATTTCTGGGCTAATCAAATATTTCAGTGTTTTTTTTAATATAACAATACTTTTCTTCATTTTATGAGAATTTGAATCCATCGTTTTCCATACTACGTAGAGGGGATATGATTTCTTATTCTTTTCAATATAGAATTTTGAAAAATAAATTTTGTTATCATTTAAAGAGATCTCCATTTCATCAATTATGTTAAGAGTCTCATCTATCTTTTGAAGATATCGAAAAATGTCATTAATGATTTCATCTTCTAAAGATGTTTCATCATTAAAAACTGCTCCCAATTTGTAAAAATTGGAGGTAAAAACGTAAATCTGATTTATTTGCCAATTTGTAGCGAAATTTCTTAATAGAATTTCTATTGGTTTTTTGAATTTCATTTCCTCAAATAGCGGATCTGAAAACGCTGAAATTATGGAAAAGGATTGATAGATTGATGTTTTGAAAAATTGGACATTTACTCCGAAGTTATTCATTAAAAGGTTGATTTGGGATTGATATTTGGCCATTAACTTGTTATGCGATGTGTTTTTAAAATTATCCCATTTATGAAAGAGAACGGAGATCGACTTTAAAGTGGTAACATCTGAAATTTCAATAATTTGAGTTAAAAACTGAAGATTTTCATCAAATTTACTGGAATCTTTAATATCTATTACATAAATTACTAATTCAATATTTTGTAGTGCCGAAAAATTCTCACTTAGTATTTCATGGCTTGAGAAAATTTCTCTTGGAATTTCCCAAATTGTTAGATAGTTTCCTAAATACTCTGAGAAATAGCGATCAACTGTATTCGTTTTTATATTAGCAAAAAGGGGTTGAAAATCTCCCCGAATTCTCTGGATTATTGAAGTTTTACCTGCATTTTCTAATCCAAGAAATGCAACATTTCGAAGTGTCAATTTTGAGTACCAATTATATTTAAAAAACAGGTAGATTTGAATTGAAGTTCTTAGGAATATTCCAAGCAAATTTCTAAAAAAATATAAAAAATATTCAGAGAAAAAATTGTAATCGCACTATCGTATTTTCTCATATTCAGAAAATAGATTAGAAAATAATTCTGGAATTAATCGCATGTTTTCAGGACTTTCTACATATGCGATACGCATTTGAGTTCTTCCAGGATTTTCTTCAGAATTATCCACGCTGTAAAATCCAGCCATTGGTGCTATTAAGAGAGTGTAATTTTTTCCATCGATTAACACTTTTCCTTCAGAAACACAAAATTTAACAAA
The DNA here is from genome assembly GCA_964426185.1 of uncultured archaeon. GTDB lineage: Archaea > Asgardarchaeota > Lokiarchaeia > Sigyniarchaeales > Promethearchaeaceae > Harpocratesius. The sequence goes on from CAYRPF010000059.1 coordinate 8,574, forward strand.
ATCTGAAGCATTAAATCCAGTTTTGGCAATATTCCGAACATCGATTACTGAATAAATTGATGCATCGGGGCTGGATACAATTAAACCTGGCATCCATTCCGTAAATTCTTCTTTCAAAGTTTTCCCAATATTTCGGTAATATTCTCTCTGTTGCTCAAACCATTGTTTTAATTGTTTGTGAGACTCATGAGCCAGAGCTCCAAACACATATTGAGCTAAAACGGGTGCACATAAATTTGCTGTTTGCTCAAAAACACATCTTTGATGAAATTCAAAATTATCCGTGATAATAGCTCCAATTCGCAATCCACAAGCATTCCATACTTTGCTTGCAGTTTCGATACTAATGCGTCGACCTTCAATTCCTGGGACTAAATCATTTGTTAGAGCCCAAATACTCGAAGGTTTGCTATCAAGATAATACAATTCTCGGTATGCTTCATCACTTATCATCCATAAATTATATTTTACGCAGAGATTTCCTAATTCAATCATTGCATCCATATCTAAAAAGTGACCAGTAGGATTATCATAAGGAATAACTACTAATGCACCCGGGTGATATTTCTGGATTTTTTTTTCAATTTCTTTAATATCAGGTAGAGCAAACTTTCCATTTTCTTGCAACCTACGTGAAATTGAGACGGTGGCCCGTCCTGTTCGATTGCACATGGATTTGTAATTTGTATAAGCGGCATCAATAAGAAACAAAGGCTTTTCATTAGTGCCAGGATTACCACAAGTCCCCACTATTACTAATTCCATTGCATGACTTCCGCCATCTGTAATTTGAGAGTATAAATTGTGGGTTTGAAAACCACTCGTTCCAATAATATTTAAGAAAGCTTTGTTGGTTTCTTCCAATCCAATTGTAGCGGAATATTTTACCACCCCGTTATGGAATGGGCTTTCTTTTACAGTCATATTTTCCAATCGATGTATCATTGCGGGATGCATTGGGAGACTTACATTTCCAATGGCAACATTTATAGGTATTACATTATCTTTTCGCTTTTTGAATTCAATTTGAGCCATGCGAATATCCGAAGGTCTCCGATCTTTAAAGAGATCTGAAAGTTGCGGTTTATCCATAAGATTTCATGTAAAAAAAAGCGTCATTCTTATTAAATATTTTATCGAATTTCGTTGGAAGACAATTTTTATATAAATTTAGGTTATTAATAAATAAGGATCACTTAACATGGTGAATATATCAAATTTAGATAGTCAAAAATCAAACTTGACAAAATATCCATATATTGAATCAATTTTAGGCAAGTTTGGGTTAGTTCTTTTTATTTTTTCGATAAAAAAAGGTACATATACTTTAGAATATATTTCTGAAAGTATCCATATTTTTGGTTATGAACCAAAAGATTTCATTAAAGATAAGAATCTGCTAACCTCATTATTTTATAGTAAAGATTATTCTTCTGCCAAAGCGAAATTGGATATGGCAATTAGTAAAAAGCAAAATCTATTTCAGAGTGAATATCGAGTTTATACAAAAGATCATAAAATTCGGTGGGTTCATGATGAAACCCATTTAATTTATAATTCCGATGGTCAATTAATTAGAAATGAAACGATTTTAAGAGACATTACTCGAGAAAAAGAACAGCTATTTGAATTTCAAGACCTTTCTAATATGAATCAAAATATATTAGAATTGATGAATGAAGCTAGTGCAATTACAAACAAAGATTATAAACTTATATTTATTAACCCCGCTTTCTCTAAACTAATTGGAAGTAATTCAATCAATCTTTTAAATAAAAATTTCGTTTCTTTAATTGTTCCTGAATGTAGAAATTTGATTGATCACTTTTTGAAATCACCAGATCGCGTTCAATTAAAAAATTTGGAAACCAAAATTTTCAACTCAAAACAAGAAAGAAAAGATATCAATATCTCTATTTTAAAATTGCATTCTCATTTACATGAATTTATTGGAGTTTTTCTGGTAATAAATGATATTTCTGTTTTAAGAAAAGCTGAACAAGATTTAATGAAAACTCAAATTCGTTATTGGTCATTGTTTGAATCAGCAAATGAAGCTTTTCTGGTAATCAAAGAAGGTAAAATTGAAGAATGTAATAAGAAAGCAAGCGCTATTTTCAAGTGTTCTAAAGAAGATCTGATTGGAAGGCATTTGTGGGAATTATCCACTGATTACAAACCAAACATTTCGAATGAAAATAATAAATTCAATCAAATTTTTGAAAACTTAGCTATTGGAGACGAAATTCAATTTCAATATGCATTTAGACGTTTTGATAAAACAACTTTTGAAGCAGATACCAAATTTTCTCATATCCGAATTTTAGAGCAATCATATATATTTTGTATTCTAAATGATAATAGTTTTCAAAGGAAACTTCAATTGGCATTGACTCGTGAACGAAATCTTTTAAATACCACATTGAATCATATTCAAGATGCTGTTTTTTCTCTGAATTCAGAAGGAGAAATCTTGCTTTTCAATCCTATGGCTGAAAATATTACCGGTTTCTCAAGAAATGAGGTCATATGTAAAAAACTAAGTGAAGTATTAACATTTTATTTTTTTGATAGAAATTCTATTTCTTTTTCGCTTTTTGATGAAATTAAGGAAAAATATCTTCAAACGCAATCAAAGTTTTTCGAAGATCGGGTTATAATGCAGACAAAATCAAATTTGAAGAGAAAATTATCATATCATTGCTCTGTTATGATTCAAATTCCTAATCAAATTCAAGGGTATGTTTTTGTTTTTCGAGATATCACCGTCCAAGAAAAAATTAGAGAAGAAAGGCTTAAAGCTCAAAAAATGGAATCAATTGGTTTATTGGCTGGAGGTATTGCTCACGATTTCAACAATATTTTAGCTTCCATTTTAGGAAATGTCTCCATCGCAAAACTCGAATTAGAATCTGAAAACTCTGAAGTATGTCAACTTCTTAATGAAACTGAACATGCAATAAATCGAGCGAAGAATTTAACTAAACAATTACTAACATTTTCTAAAGGAGGAGCTCCAATTAAGAAAGTAATTTCTCTAAAAAATTTGATTGAAGAATCCACCAAATTTGCTTTGAGAGGGACCAATATTCGATATTTTTATCATTGTTCACCAAATCTGTGGAATGTTGAAGTAGACGAAGGACAAATAGGGCAATGTCTTCACAATCTTATTATAAATGCCAAACAAGCCATGCCCGAAGGGGGAAACATTATAATTGAAGCTTCTAACGTTGAGAATCCAGAGAAAATTCCTGTTTTACGATCAGATAAAAAATATATTATGATTTCCATTCTAGACCAAGGCCAAGGAATTCCTTTAAAAATTCAATCAAAAATATTTGATCCCTATTTCACTACAAAAGAACATGGAAGTGGTTTGGGATTGGCTATTGTTTATTCCATAATCACTAATCATGGAGGAAACATTGATTTTGATTCAAAACCGGGAGAAGGTACAATATTTTATATATATTTACCTGTTGCGGAAGAAAAAAGTATAAACCAGAAAAAAGAAACTCAACAGAATATTTCTCAAAAAACTGGAAGAATTCTTATTATGGATGATGAAAGGCCAATCAGGATGATTTTTGATAAAATGCTGAGCAGGATTGGTTTTAAAGTTGACTTAACTAAAGAAGGTCATGAATTGCTTGCTCTTTATAAAAATAATTATGAGAAAGGGATTTTCTATGATTATTTGATTTTGGATCTAACCATTCCAGGAGGTATTGGTGGAAAAGAGGTTGCAAAAAAGATCAAGGATATAGATAAAAATCAAAAAATAATTGTTACTTCTGGATATTCAAATGACCCTATCATGTCGAATTATCAAGATTATGGGTTTATTGCGCGTTTAGAAAAACCATTCACAATTTATGAATTAAATAAGATTTTCGAAAATTATAACTAAATATTTTGGATTCTGAAATTATTATATTATTTTAAGAATTAAAAAAAAAAAATTAGATGATAACCATGGAAAAAATGCAAAACTTGCTTAAATTGAAAGAAGAAGAGATTGAAAAGCAAAAATCTATTCTCTACGAGCTAAAACGTAAATTAATTGAATCAAACGATAAACTTTCCCTAAAAGATATGAAGATTTCAACATTGCTGCAAGAAAATCAAGAATTAAAAGAAAAAATAAAGTCCGTGTTAGAAAATCATTCAGAAGATGGTGATTTGACAACTTCTGCAGAATCTTCAAGCCAAATATCACCTGATATGAATCAATTTATGGAAACTTTCTTAGAGAAGTTCGAAGAAATAAATAAAACATTAAATGCTCAATATCTTAATTTAAATAATAAAATCGAGAAAATTGAAGAAGAAATTTCAAGTATCAGAAATAATTCACTTCTTGCTCAGAAAAACACCATTAATTCAAATAAAAAAATCACTCCCAAACCTCATCCTCAAGATATTAATATACCCCAAGGTAGAAAACCATCGCAAATATCTAAAATGCAGGTAAATTCTTTCCCAAAACCATCAGAAACAATCAAGAAGAAGATGATTCCACCGGTGGTAAATATCGTTAAAGTAAATAAGAATTTTTCTGAAACGCCACAAATCGAACCAGAAATCCCCAAACCTTCTTCTGCTAAACCCGTGTCACAAGGAGCTTTGGAAATTCCAGATGAATATCTTGATACCAGTGTATCTTCTTCTCCAAATAAGAACGTTTCTCAAACACCCACAAAATCGACAGAATCAACAGGTAAGGCTAAGATTGGTCCTGAATCTCACTCTTCTTTGACTATGGGGCAATTTGGCGTTCCCACCATACCATATCCAGACGATGGTCTAATTAAGTGCCCCAAATGTGGTGGAAATAAAATTCAAGAAATGGAAAATAAAAAGAAAATCGTGATGTATAATCCCCGCAAATATGGAAAAAAGTACTATTGTAGAGAATGTCGAGCGGAATGGGATTATGAGTATTAATAGAAAAAGAATATTTTCATTAGAAAAATTCAATCATGAATTTAGTTAATAATCAATCCAATTTGACTTAAAAATACGGAGATAGAGAGAAAATGCCGATTACTGTAGGAAAATCCATAACAATTGATGGAGAAATATATCATATTGAAAAAATACTGGATGTTGGGGGTCTCTCTCGTGTTTATTTAGGAAAAAATAGCGAAACTCAAGAAAAAGTGGCCATAAAAGAGTTTATTTACCAGAATTTCTATAATAAATTTACCCGTGCAAATGATATTGATGAATTCTTTGATAATGAAGTGATAAATACTCAAGCTCAAGCCCGCAGCCCCTATAAAACCATGAAAGTACTACATTATGAAAAAAGATTAGATCTGGAAACTCCCGAGTATTATTTAGTTCTCTCTTATATTGAAGGAATGACATTCCTTGATTTTTATCGACATTTTGTGCAATCTTGTCGTGGTTTAGCTCATTTAGATCTTACCAGTATAGTTCGATATATTTTTCTCCCATTGATCGATCTATTGGATTATTGTCATAATGAAGAATACATCGTTCATCGTGATTTTTCTGTTAAAAATATCATGATTCAAGCCAATGAAGAAGGTGATTTTTGGCCGATTTTAATTGATTGGGGTGTTTCTAAATATGTTGGTCCAGAATGGATTTATTTTACTCCGAAACCATACATAACTCCTGATATGCCTCGAGATATTCCCATTAATCAGAAAGGTGCACCTCCGGAAATAAAATTTGGATATATGCCGACAGCTGCATCCGATATATATTATCTTGCCCATTTAATGTATTTTGTTTTTACTGGTGGCATTATGCGGGAAGATTCAGAGATAATTAATGAAAATGCCTATGTACTATCACCTAAAAAAGTTAATTGGTTTATTCCCGATGAATATGATAAAATAGTTCAACAAATGACCCAGTTCGAACCAGCAGATAGACCTAAAAATATGAAAGAAGTTCGAAAAATGCTGGAAGAATTAATAAACATTCGGCATATCCATTTTGATTTTGATTTTTTTATGGAAAACCCTGATACAGATGAAATCACTGGAGAACGGATTTAATTCATCCAATTATTATGCCTTTGGTGGGATTCGTTTTTCGAAGTAATCACAGAGTTTTTCTGGGGTTATGTCAGTTAACTTGATTTGAATTTGTCTTCCTTTTTTTTCTGAGGTGGGATTCAAATATTCCTTGTAAATCGCCTTAACACTCGATAAATTCCGGATATATTTCCGAAAACTCATTTGCACATGCGGTTTGTAACCCAATTCTTCACATTTCATTTTATAAAATTCAAAAGATTCATCCACTTTGGTAAAAGGATTACCTGTATGTTTTAAAGCAGCTGCAATTGCCCACAGTGTGAGATGCTCATGGAGTGACAAATTATCTAAAATATCTGCTCGAAAACTTGGACTCACAGATTCTCGAGATTGCAGAACCATTTCTGGCGTAATTGTAGAAGTCATCTGTTCATCTGCATGTAATCCGCATGATCTCATGATATCTATTCCAGTTCTCATGTTTTTTTGTTCATATACAATATCAGCGATAAGTTCTAACACGTCATCTTCTAAAACACCATCGCGAAATGCAAGATTTCGCCGGTATTGGAGGATTTCAAAGCTTTCCTCTTTATTATATGGTTGCATTTTTATAACTTCTTGAATACGGCTGGAAATCTTTTCATTATCCACTTTAAACCAATCAGATTCCCGGGATATGCAAATTATGCAAAATCTTGTATTCTGTTCTCCAAATCCTATCGACGCATTTAATAGCGACAAGATATCGTCTGGTGGTAATTTATGCACTTCATCCAAGATAATCAGAAGAGATTCCTTTCGCTTAATTAATTCTTTGAGAATTTGTTCCATAATTTCATTGTCTGAATAACCATGACCTGCACTATAGTGTAATCTTTCAGAAATATTCCGTAAAATACTACTTTTGGTCCGGTGTTGAAGGCAATCATAATATTCAATGGTTAGCTTAATGTCTTCTTTAAGAACTGCTTCTCGAAAGCGCTTGCCGAAATATCGAATGGTAACTGTTTTTCCAATTCCACCCTTACCTAGCACCAAAGTGTTCGTGGAAAATTCACCTTGAGTTTGTATGATTGGGCGATGGATTAACAAGAGTTTCTTAAGTTCATTTTGGCGACAAATTATTTTTTGTTTGCTGGTAGGAACCCAAGCTTGATTTAAACTCTGTTGATCTTTAAAAACACTTTCAGTTTTCAGGTATTTTGAAAAAATCTCGTCATCCATGATAATTCGTTTCCTATTGTGATGATAGAAAAGATTGCTCTATATTTCTACTACTAGTGAAATCGTTTCAGACTAAAAATTTATCTTTTTCTTTTATCATTTCTTTTAATACTTAAAATCTATCGTCCATCCCGTTAATGCTTGGTAAGGCTCTAATTATCGCTAATTAAATTAAAAAGTAAAAAACAAGAAATAAAAATAATGATTTGAGAATATTTAATTAGTGTTTCTTACTGCTTTCGTACCATTTCAGATATTCCCGATTTCTACGATGTCGAAAATTATCTTCATCTTTTGAAAACTCTCTTACTTTATCCCATGCTCGATCATATTCAGGACCAGTAAGGGATAATCCACAAGTTTCACAAATCTTTCTTTTCATACGAGAAATCATATTTCCACCACATTCAGGACATTTTGCCATAGCTATTTCACCGTTGCTTTTTTTTTTAAAAAAGCATATTATCTGAATAAAATAAATGAACCATATTTCAAAAAATTCACCTTTTTCAACTTTGATATCATCATGGTAATATCTCGATGTTTTTCAAAGAATATATTATTCATAAAAAAAAAGGTGATATTCTATTGTATAGATAATTGGATAATGTATTCTTGGGATGTTATTTTACCTTTTCTTATGTATTAAAATTATACATACATCATCCAAGTGAAAATATAGAAAAATTTTTAGATGGAAAAAATGAGAGAAAAAAATACCGAGAATTCTCTTTATAGTGTGTTGATTATTCACTATTTTGTGATTATGGGTATTTCTTCGTAGATTTCTTTAATGTTTTCTTAGTCGATTTCTTTACGGTTTTCTTGGCTGATTTCTTTATGGTTTTCTTGGCTGATTTCTTTATGGTTTTCTTGACCGATTTCGTTGTGGTTTTTTTAGGGGATTTTTGGAGGGTTTCATTCTCCCTATTTTTTCTTTCGCCAGATGAAGTTAAAAGAATTCGATCAATTCGCCATTGGATTTGTCCTGGTGCAAGAAATATTAGTAAAATTGCAGGAATTAATAGTAATATCCCTCCAATCCAATATAAACCTATTGAAATTCCTAATATCACCAACAGAAATTTTGGTATTCGAATTTGACCGATGGTAACTGCATCATTCTTTAAGAAGTGATAATTTCTTGCATGTATTTTTTCATTATATAGACTAAAATACATCGCAACAAGTAATAATGCACCTGAATTTAAAAGAAAGTAAATCAATCGTCCAAATCGAAATTGAAAAAGCCTTATGAACGAAAATATCCACAATCCTATACCAATCAATATGGTTACTAAGCATAACCAACTCCAGCTGGAAATAATTAATGGTTCTATTTTTTGCCATTTTTCTGAACCTAGATTAATTTGGATGTATCCTTCCTTTGATGAACCTTTTTCGTTTTCCAAGGTTGCTGATATTTTTTGAGAACTCTTTAAGTCATAATTGCATAATGGGCAATGTTCCTCTGTAACCACCATGGTACCACATACTGGGCAATAGAAATTTGATGAAGACATTTTTTCACCTGATAATTTTTTCATGAACATGTTGAATAAGTAATATATCTTTTTTATCTTTGAATCTTAAATATTTTCTTCTAACTTTCTTCACTTCTGTTTCTATGAGAAAAGCTGCAATAAATTTTTATGTAATCTACATTTGGAGTACGTAATATGACTGTTCCAGCCCATCTTACCTTTTTAGATGCATTCTTTCATCCAAAATCGGTAGCGATTTTTGGCGCATCCACCAATCCCAACAAAAGTGGCTATAAAATTGTAGAAAATCTATTGAATCATCAATATCCAGGAAAAATATTTCCTATCAACCCTCGTGGAGGGAGTATTTTAGGAATGTCCTTGTATAAATCCGTTTTGGATGTGGCTGAACCAGTCGACTTAGCTATTATTTTTGTACCAAATTTGCATGTGGTTAAGATTATTGAACAATGCATCCAAAAAGGCGTGCGAGGTGCAATAATCGAAGCAGCAGGTTTTGGAGAGGTTGGACTTGAAGGTAAACAACTTCGTGAAAAATTACGGAAGGTTACTGAGAATTTCACCAAAATCCATATTATAGGGCCGAATTGTACTGGAATCACAGCCTTGGATGAGGATGGTGTGGGTTTTTTCTCTTCCTTTATTCCCATGGCAAACACAAAAGCAGGAAGTTTGGCCATTGTGTCTCAATCAGGGTTTATTAATGGTGCTTATTATCCAGATTTTACTGGGCGAAATCCCCAAATGGGTCTGAGATATGTCGTTGCAATTGGGAATAAGTTGGACGTTAATGAAAATCATCTTTTGGAATATTTTCTTTATGATGATAATGTTTCGACCATTGGAATCTATATTGAATCATTTTATGATGTTCGGCAATTCATTCTATTAACACGTCAAGCACATCAGCTCCAAAAAGATGTGATATTACTGCGCAGTGGATTTTCTCCCTTAGGGGCAAAAGCAACTGGGTCTCATACCGGTGCTTTGGCAGAAAATTCCGCGCTAATTGAAGCCGTAATTAGGCAAAGTGGTTGTATTTTAGCAGATGATTTCTGGGAATTATTTCTAATCTCACGAACCCTCACTTTTATGAAGGATACTGGAACTAATAATCTGGTTTTGCCAAACATTGGAATAATAACAATTTCTGGTGCAGCAGGGGCCATAATGACAGACTGGAGTGCCAAAATGGGCTTAAGCGTTCCTGATTTGGATGAAAATTCATATAGTAGATTAAAAGAATTATATCCACCGTGGATGAATCCTAATCCCTTCGCTCTTGTAGATTACTGGCCAGCAGTTGAACATATGAAATCTTATGAAAAAGTGATTTTATCATCTACTGATATTTTGCTTTCGTGTCCAGATATTCAAGTAGTTTTCTTGACAGTATATTATAGTGCCAGTTCTTGGATAGTAGATTGGGCGAAATTAAAGGATACTGTTGAAAAACACAAGAAACCTATTTTTGTTTGGCTTTTTGGAGATTATCAGGAAATTTTACAAGGCGAATCCATTTTTCAGTCTATAGAACTTCCAGTCTTTTATTCTGAAAAATCATTAGTTCAAACATTCAGTAAGATATTTACTTCATACAGTTTTCGAGATCGACTGAAAGATTTCAAATGAATATTTAAATAAAGCTAATTACTTTACAAATTAATTGTGAATAAGTTTTAACATTTTCTTCATTCTTGTTCCCTGGAAAGAAAAACATCAGCTTAAAAAAACAAAAATGTAACTATGTAGATACAACAATAAACTTTAAATATTCTTTCAGACTATATAGATATAACAATATATAGATTTAACAATCTTAAATTAATTGATTATCATGAAACGTTTCCATGCGCTTGATATCCTCCGGGGATTTATGATGACATATATCATCATACTTCATGCCCTTATCCAACGGGTATTTGTTTCGGATCCATCAGCGTTTCCCACCACCATTGCGAAATTACCACTTGCATTGGTTTTAGTTATTTCCCCTTTGATTATAATTTCATTATGGGGTTCAGTTTTTAGTTTTATGACTGGTATTGCCAGCGCTTATCAACTTGGAAGTTTAAGTCGAGAATATCCGCAAGATAGTTCCCGTCAAAATCGATTTCTTACAAAACGATTGGCTACAAGTATTATGATTTATATCATTTACCTATTGAACAATCTCTTATTTTCTACTCGATCGATTGAACACGGTTTTTCTACACAATCTCTTTTAACTGGATCACTTGAAAATTTAAGCGTGAAAGCACCCACTTTCTTCACTTTAACTGCAACAAGCACTTTGGAAACAATTGCGATTACAGGAATTATTGTTTCTCTCGTTGTTCGAGCTGCGTTGAAAAAGCATGCTAATAATCCTTATCAAATCATTAAAAAGTTATCTACAATTTCCTTAATCATTTTGGCAATAAGTGCATTTTTAAGACAATATATTGGAGATCCCATGCCAGTGCAAGAATATCTTCTTTCAAAAAATCAATACGTGTTATATTTCTTTTTTATGAGGTTATATTCTGCACGGTTTGCACTTCTTCCAGTATTAGGATTTGGATTTATGGGTGCCAGTTTAGGTTTATTGCTCAGTCAAAAAGTTTCTTTTAAAGAATTTGCTAAATATGCGTTTTCTCACGCTGCATTACTATTTGGGATCTTTGGATTATATTTATTGAATGGTTTTAAAATAATTGATCACTTTGCTGAAGAACAAACACCGATTCCCTTGCAGTTTATGAATTTGGGATTACAAATTTGCACAATTGCAGTATTAGCATGGTTATTTGATTACGCCAGTCCTAAAAAAAGAGAAAAACGATTAAAAAGGGTGAAATTTCTGGAAAGATTTAACAATTCATCATTATCAATATTTGTTCTCGAACCATTCATAGCTAGCGCATTATACTTAGGATATCACTCAGTATTTGGTGATTTTTCGGAGAATTTTATAGTTGTTATTAGTTTTATGATTAATTTAGGTGCTATTTGGTATGTAATTCTTCGATTTTGGCAGAAAGTAAACTATAAAGGCAGCTGCGAATGGATTGTAAAAAATGGCAAACAATGGATTGCAAATTGGTCATTATGGAATAAATTGATATCCGATTCACAAGAAAAACAAAGAAACTTGTTCTATTTAACGAAAAGAAATACTCAAAAACCCATTTCCATTACAACACCGTTATATGAAATTAATGGATATAATCAACATTAAGATTTTCAATTTTGAAAATCATTTTTCTTTATTCTTCTGATTGGATTGTGAAGAAAATTTGAATCAGCTCTTTTAAAATACCTAAATTTAATAAATAATCCCATTGTCTTAAGAAAAAGGGCATGATTTGTGCATTTAGAAAATTATACCAACTAACTTGTTCAGGTTGTTTTTTACTAACTTCCTTTATTGAATTCACAAATTGTCGAAAGATTATATAAAATATTTCCTTCACCATAGAATACTCCAAACCGATTTTTGGATTGGATTGTAAGATATTTTGCCCATCTGAAGGATGAAATACAATTTGTTCTATAACCATATCAATTTTTGGCAAGAATAGTTCCAATACTTCAAAAGCCTTGTGATTTACATAATTTCCATAACGTTCTTTTAAATGAGGAGAATTTTGGTGAAGATCAAATAGAAGGCGCCGATAGTTAGCTCCTTTTATATTATTTTTTATGTAATCGCATAAAATTAGAATAATATTTTGAAATATCCTTAAAAGATCAAGAATTTTTGCTAAATCCATACTTTTATCTGCAATTTGCCACTCTATGCTTAATTCTTCTAAGACAGCCCCAAAATCTAGAAATATATCCAAGTCTATTGCCGAATAATCCCAAAATTCTGATGTGATATTGTAATGCTCAATAAACATTGAATTAATAACTGCTAACCGAGCTTGCATTACATTTGCATTACTATCACGATCATCTGCTCCGATTAAAAGCAAATTATGTTTAGGATCGTTTAAATAAACCCATCGAAGGTCGTACATATCTATTGATTGAATTCCACGCTTTTGAATTTCAATTTCAGAAAAAGAATTCATTGCGGATAGTAATCCTGAGACTAAAATCGCCTTAAAAGGAGTATTGTTGTAAGAATAGTAAAATAACATAGTGGATGAATCTTTTTTCACAATCCAGACATGTTTCATAAATATGTATTAACCTATATTAATATAAAATGATTATTTTTTCTTGATCAA
>CAYRPF010000060.1:0-21231 GCA_964426185.1 uncultured archaeon
TGTCATCCGTAGTGGTGTCATCTGTTGTGGTGTCATCCGTAGTGGTGTCATCTGTAGTGGTGTCATCTGTAGTTCCCGCAGCGATTACATCAATTTCCATTGAATAGTTGGGATTTTGGTCAAATACGTAAACCAGAATATAATAAGTGCCGGTAGAACTGATCATCACATCTATATGTTCATTGTCTGTTGTTGTTTCAGAGATCCCTAATACATTTGCTCCATCATCTAAAAAGGCGACATCAATGTCTCCAACAGCATGACTGAAATATAAGTCGATAATTATTTGTTGATCTGATTGTAATGAAATAACATACCAATCATCATCCAACGCACATAAATTACTATAAATTCCTTCGGTCACCGGGGTGGCATGTTGGAAATCATCATTATCTTCGTAGATATCATCTTCCACAACGGAGGTAATTGTGATTGTCATATCGTAGTGAGGATTTGATTCATAATTATCCACAAGAATGTAATAGTAACCCGAAGTCACCGTTGTATAAGATATCTGTTCATCATCTGTAGTTGTGGCCGACGCGGCAACCAAAATTTCACTAGAATCAAATAAACCTAAATCTAGATCTCCCTCACTATTATAAAACTCAATTAAAACATCGATGATCTGACTTTCATCCAAGTAAATTTTGTAATAATCTTCGTCTAATCCGGCTAAATCGGGATAATAACCCTCAGAAATCAATGGAGCACTTGCGAAATCATCGTTATCTTCATATTCATCATCTGGAACAGAGATAGTTAATGTCATGTCATAATTCGGATTGATTTCAAAGTCATCTATATGAATATAGTAATTTCCTGCAGTATCTGCAATGTATTCCACATACTCATCATCAGTGCTTGAAGAAGAAGCATCTACCATTACTTGACTTGGATTGTATAGTTCTAAATCAATATCACCATTTATATCAGAAAACTCTATTAAAACTTGGATCAATTCCCCAGTATTCACCCAAATCTTGAACCAATCGTCATCGCTACAAACCAAATCGGGATAAAATCCCTCAGAAATTGGATATGCTGCCCCAACTTCATCGTTATCTTCATAGTTATCGTCTACTATTTCCAAACTGTGCACTAAATCGGTAGGCTGCTGATCGGAATCATAATTCCAAAATACAAAATACCACACATCCTCATATGGAATTGTAAATCGGCCAGAATCTGACCAATACCCTCCGCTTGAGAGAGAATAATATGTGTAGGAATATCCATTTGAAAAATCCCAGTACTGCTCATCATCCATTGCCATAGCTGTAATACCCACATATGTATTACTTCCAGTGAATTCCCAATCCACCATGATTCCATCAGCCAAAGGATCTAAGAAATATGTATATCTCCACGAATTGTAACCAACATAATAACCGTTGAAATAATTATAAGTGATAGAACCTGAATATGTAAGCATGGTGCTTTGCATATCTGAATCCCAATTGACAAAAATGACATACCAGGTATCAGAGTATGGTACAGTAAATGTCCCTGAATCAGAAATAAAATTTCCGCTTGATTGTGGGTAATATGTGTACGAATAACCGTTGTCAAAGTTGTAGTAATTAGCAGAATCCATCATCATTACTGTAATTCCAACATAAGAGTTAGAACTTGAAAAACTCCAGCTGATTTCATCATTTCCTGCTGCATCATCCCAGTAGTATCCTGCCCATTCTCCATAATTTAGAACTGTTAAATCTTGAGATAGTGGCTTGTTTGAAGGAATATGTGCTGATTGGTTTTTGTCTTTAGCATTTTTTATTCCTGCAACACTGCTAAAACTTACTAAAAGGAGTAAACACAACAAGAAAGCATTCATTTTCAATTTTTTCATGATTTTTTCCCTCAAAAAAATGTGATTGTAAATACACATTTGTATCAAATATTCCATTATAGATTTATATATATTTTGTTTTATTTGTTAATAATGAAGTTAAACCACTATTTCATTTAACGGGAAAAAGTATGAAATTAAAAAAATACTAAAAGAACCAGCTGATGGCAAATCCTACATTAACAATCACCACTGGTATCATCAAAATCAAGTATAATCGCTTCAATCCTTTTCTCACACTGTCAAAATCAATTAAGAAACTCATAATTAAGACACCTATAGTGTTTGCTAATGCCGCATTTTCTACTTGAGCCAGTTGATCAATCAAAATCTTCTTTGGTTCGTGAAAATGGCTGTTTATATATTCTTCAAAGAGATCAAGGTGTACTTCGATATATCCTGGCCTTCCTTCCAAATTATCTTCATAAGCTAGGTAGGTTTCATTGTAGATAAATGAGGTATATACGTAAGTAAAAGCAAAATCTATACCATCTTCGTTAATCCAGCGAATATCCCACTGTTCCAGATCTTCTTGAGTAAGTACTACCTGCCCGAATCTATTCATTTCATCTAAAATTTGGGAATTCTTCTGTGATGGTGTTAAACTTGATCGATAAAACCAAAAAGTAAAAATTTCCTCGGTAAAGAGCCATTGAATTACAGGATTATCATAATTCTTCAAATAAATGTCTTTGAAATTATACCAACTATCGGTAAATTTAAGAAGATATACAAGTAAATCTTTATACGCTTCAGTGGGATCTTTTCCCATCGTGTTTACTTCACCAAAAGTTTTATAGTCCAACTCCAGCAAGTCAAACCATAAATTTTCGTAGTTAAGTTTTAAATCAAGTAAATTGTCATAAAGTGCATAATAAGTGCTCTCATTCTGTTCTGCGGTATTTATGCGGGCATTTATGGCATTTCCTGTAAAATATTGAAACATGGAGGTACCAATAAAAAGCAAGCCGATAATATAAATAACGGTTTGAAATTTCGAGAATTTTGATCTTTCCGAGAATACATTATCAGTTTCAAATTCAATGCTCATTATTTCTACCCCCCTTTCAAAAAGATTAAAATTGAAGCCCTTACAGCTACAAATATTACTCCTAGTGCAATAATTAGATAGAACCCCTTCCAGAATCCTGACACATCATCAAAATTTACAATATAGCCTATGATCAGTAAACCTAACATGGTTAAACTCACCATAGCATTAAGTTGACTTAATTGTTGACCGGCTTTTGACAAGGGTTGCTGAAAATGAGATTCCACATAATCATCAAATTTCCAAAAATCAACTACAATTAAAAATGGCATATTCCCCAACCAATCCTTTAGGATAGAATATGATGCTGCAAAGAAGAAGAAATCGGCACTTTGTGCATAGGCCACGGTGCTCCATTCTTCAAAATTATCGATATTATATTTACTTTCAAAGGTAGGCAAAATGGTTGAAAAATCCTCCGCCAACCACTGCATTGTGATTATTTTTTCGCTGAAAATCCAATCTACTTCTGCTACTGGATCGTTTAATTTGAATAGGAAAAACTCTTCCAAATCTTGATATGGTTCACTGAAGTGGATGGAATTAGCCATTAAACGAATAATTGCTTCTGTAGTGTTGAAGTATCCGTTAGTGGTGCTGGCATAACAATCAAAATCTAATGCTACATATTCCATATTTACGCGCGATGATTTTTCTGTGATTTCGATAAGATATTGGCGATTTAATTCGGCTTGCTCGATTCGATTCTCATAATTGCTGATATAATTTGATAAAAAATTCCCATAGGAATATTCAATAACCGAAACCAGAATAAGAAGCACCCCCAAAGCAAACACGGCTGATTGATAACGTCTTTCTTTTTTTACCATAAAAACACCTTCAAAAACTGATAACTAGGTGTGACTTATATGTATATTAATATTTGCTTTTGTGCTTATATTGTTTATAATGTTAAAAGCGAAACTGATTTTGTGATTTTCGAATATCTTTCCTCTAACTGAGAAAAATAAGCGCACATTCTTGTTGGGGCTGATCATTTATTTGTTGCATCAATTCTTTGAGATACTTGCTCTTTCATAAGAAAATTTTGTGGGAATAGTTAATAAATAGTTGATTATTCGAGATCTTCTCTTAAGCATTAAATTTAGCGATAATTATAAATAAATTATGAGAAGAAAATTTTATTCATTGTTATTGAAAACTTTTATTCATTGGTAATGAAATGATCTGTTCATTTGTAATGAAAATTTTTAAATGGTTTTAATTCGTTTATTTTAATATGATTTTAAAAAAAGTTTTGAAAGAAATAGTTAAATCTCAAAAAGCAAATCTTTCAAAATATGATTTCGGAATAGAAAGAGAAATATTAAACGATATTACAATAAATAAGAATTTTGCATTAGTAATATCAGGAATACGAAGATGCGGTAAAAGTACATTATTAATTCAACTTATGAAAGAATTACCTGACTTCTATTATTTGAACTTCGAAGATACGCGCCTTTTAAGCTTTGATAATTCCGATTTTCAAAAACTTGATGAGATATTCATAGAAGAATATGGAGAATCAGAATATTTTTTTTTCGATGAAATTCAAAATATTCAGCAGTGGGAGATTTTTGTTAGATCAAGGTTAGATCAAGGAAAAAAATTTGTGATAACAGGATCAAATGCATCGCTACTTAGTAAAGAATTAGGAACAAAACTTACTGGTAGACACTTAAGATATGAATTATTTCCCTTTTCTTATCGAGAAATGCTCAAATTTTTAAATAAAGAGAATAATATTGCTTCTTTTGAGTATTACTTAAAAAATGGAGGTTTTCCTGAATTTCTAAAATTAAACAATGAACAAATCCTTCAAGAACTTTTTAACGATATTGTTTTAAGAGATATTGTTGCAAGATACGGCATTAGAGAAATAAAACTCATTAAAGAATTAGGAATCTATCTTCTTACGAATGTCGGGAAAGAATTTTCCTTCAACAAACTGAAAAGAATTTTCCATGCTGGCTCCATAAATACAATAATTTCATTTATTTCATATTTTGAAGAAAGTTACTTGCTATTTTCAATATCAAAATTCAGTTTCTCCTTAAAAAAACAAATAGTTAATCCTAAAAAGATTTATTCGATAGATAATGGATTAACTAAGGCAAATTCCACTTCATTTTCTGCAGATCATGGAAGAATGCTCGAAAACTTGGTTTTTCAAGAACTAAAAAGAAGATATAAAAAAATATTCTATTTCAAAGAAAATGGTGAATGTGACTTTGTAATCAAAGAAAAAGAAAAAATAACTTTGGCAATTCAAGTATGCCATGAATTAAATGAAAATAATATGAAAAGAGAATTTGATGGATTAATTGAAGCCCTAATTAAGTTTAATCTTAAAGAAGGTTTAATATTAACCTATGATGATGAAGATGAAGTAATATATGAAAATAAAAAAATTATTATAAAACCTGTTCGGAATTGGATGTAAGCACGATGGTGTTTTATAGGATTCTTCATTCTTTTTATTTTCCCGGCAATAAAGGTGCTCATGTATATATGTTTTATTTCGAAAACGGATGAATGATAAATTTTAAAATTTATCAACCTTTCTTTTACTCAGCATAAAAACTTCTGTGTTCTTTTCTCAGATGGATTTTTGCGTCCATTGTGTAGCGGTTATCATCCGGGCCTTCCAAGTCCGGGACCCGGGTTCAATTCCCGGTGGACGCATCTTCTTTATATTTTCTTCTAAAAAAGTTAAAAGGCTGATAATTCATAAAGTTAGAATTTGAAAGCACGCACACGGCAGGACTTGAACCTGCGAGCCCGTACGGGCAATGGATTTCGAATCCATCTCGGTAACCACTTCGATACGTGTGCTCAGATATTTTTTATTTTTGCTTATAATTAGAATACAATTAGAAATTTCAAAAATACCAGTTTCGCTTGTAAAAAAAATTTTTTGGCACATCGGAACAATCGACCTTCATATTATTGCTAAAGCAAATATTTATCTTTTTAATGAACATATTTCCAAGTAAGAAGGATGAATGGATCGGTAAATGGAGGCAAAATTCCTCCGAATGGAGTAGAAATTCCAATTATTCAACAAATGTTTAATACTTGTGGTCTTGCATCAATCTTAATGCTGAGTCATGATCCTTCCCGCTCGGAAATTCACCAAAATTTGATGAAACTCTTGGAAATCATTCAACCTTTAATAAAAGATGAATGTCAGAAAATGTTAAATTCATTATGTTTGCAATATGCGGTTCAATATCTTCTTTTAAAAATCCAACATCAAGAGGCGCGCAATTTTCACTTTTTACATAATTACCTACACGGGAAATATGGTTATACGTTCGATGATCAAGAAACCGTGCTGTCCTATATGATGAAAACCAAAATGCAACAGTTTTTGGAGACTCAAGATTTTCTATTATTCGACAGTTATAGGCTTTTTCTTGAACATCACGGGCTTATTACTCCCCATTTATTGCGAAATGAAATGTTGACGATGAAATCCGATTTAGAATTAAAATTTCTAATGGAACCTCTGGGATTTTCATTTGAATCCCATGAAACAGGCGATGGAACTGGTGCATTATATATTCCTGTAAAAAAGGTGAGAAACCGAAAAGAAGGTTTAAAATTTATTCATAGATTGAAGAAATTCGCAAATCAACCAAATAAACGAGTATTATATGGTTTTGCTAATCATTGGGTGGCAGTCTCTTATATTTCTGAGGTGGATATTGATAATCCTTTGATTTATTATGTCGATCCTATGACTTCTTCAGTAAAACAAGCTGGAGTGGAATTTTTAGATGAATCGCACAGGTTTTACGTTTTTACCCGAAATAGGATTAATTATTCTAAATTATGGAAAAATATTTTAGAGATTTCGAAGGAAACGGTAAAGATTGAAAGAAAATTGCAAGAAACTCATTCTGTAGATAAAGTTCTTGCCGCACGCAGCGAAAAAAATTCAAAAGATGCTCTATTTTCTATTTTAAATCAAGAAAGTTCCAAAAATCAAAATCATGAAGATGATTGGGATGTTGAAATCGATTTTGAATTTGAGGATAAATAAAGTGAAAATAATTTAGGGATCAACAATTAACTATAACTATCGTGGATCCATCGAATCAAACTTCTTCTCAAGCTACTGTTAGAGATCTTCCATTATATGGCCAGCATTCAAATGCATGCGGGTTGGCCTCCTTATTGATGTTGCTAGATATTCCTCATAATCCCGAAATCGGAAGATTTTTAGATACGGTTTGGAATCATATAAAACCCTTGTATTCTCAACCAGTAGTAAAAAAAAAGGAATACCAATGGGCCATTGCTTTACAATATATATTGTTAAAAATTTTGGGGTATGCCGATAAAGAGGATTTATATGAATTTTTCAACCAAAGGTTAGAATTTATGTATGAAGATCAACGCATCATGAATAAATTCAACCAAGAACAGTATTACAATGAATTATTAAAGAGAAAGAAGTATCTTGAAGCTTATACCTATTTACATTATACAGAAGATCACGATTATGTTCTCCCTTTTATCTTGTTTAAAAACTTGCACACTATGAAAACGGATCTTGAATTGAAGATTTTAGCTGAAGTTTTCAATTATACGTTCATATATCAAGATGCTGAAGATTATACAGGGGCATTATACTTTACTAATCAAGAATTGGGGCGGGAAATTTCACAATCGGCGCGGGTGAAATGGAATCGATTGGAAAAATTCTCGAGACAACCGGATGTTATCATTCTTTACGGACAACAGCACCATTGGTTAGCGGTCCGCGGTGTATACAAACTTCAAGCTAAAGATAATATTCCAGAAGAAGTCATGGAAGTTTTGCAAGATAATGGAAACAAATTTAAAAAAACAAGCACAATTTCCGACATTTCAGAAATTTTCAGCACTTCACCTAATTCAAATTCATCCGATTCAAATTTATCCGATTCAAGTTCATCCGATTCAAATTCATCGAAATCAAGTTCTAGAACTCGTAATGGCAAAGATAAATCCATCTTAGCCGAAATCAGCGCTATTTTTGATGATGAATTTAACACATGGCATCCCCGTCGCCTAATTGTCGATATGAATGATCCTGCTACAGTGTCTCAAGTGCAATTTTCTTATAAAAGTTTGAACGA
Organism: uncultured archaeon; assembly: GCA_964426185.1. GTDB lineage: Archaea > Asgardarchaeota > Lokiarchaeia > Sigyniarchaeales > Promethearchaeaceae > Harpocratesius. The sequence continues at coordinate 8,039 of CAYRPF010000060.1, forward strand.
ATCTGATCGATTTTATATATTTCGAAAACGCTCCGAAAAGGAATATTCAGCTTTTAAATTGCTTTTAAAATATTTGAAAGATGATTGTTTAGCAGAACAAGTTCGTTGGAATGATTTTTTAGATAAACGTGCTGAATCTGCTAAAAATGCCACAAATAGTAAAGCACCGAATTCAGAAAATAAAAAAGAAGAATCAAAAAATAATAAAGAATAAATCAATTCTTATCTTCATAAATTTTGCCTTCCAACTCGAAACCATCGTGAGATCCACAATGGGGGCAACCTTTTTCCATTAATTCCTCAATCGTGTGAATTTGAGCGTTTTTGCCAATAAAAATGGTCTTCTTACAAGATTTACAAACATAATTTCTGCAGGTCGGAGTAATCTCCCCCGTATAAATCGGCGTTTCCCATGTTTTATCAGATGACACCCTAATTAATGTTTCCTCACTCTTTGAAAAAGTGCGTTTGGTTGTAATTAATCGATAGAGTTGGGTGATATTTCCTAGAATTTGTGCTCCTTCATAATAATTGAATCGTGGATAAATTTCCACAATAGCCAGTCCCATTTGGGTGAATAATTCTTGCATCTTCCACATTTCTTCAGGACTACGATGGGCAAATGATAAGTAAATTTCCGTTCCTGGAAAAGGAACCAATAAATCAATAGCTCGTGAAAGTACCAGCTGTAACGCTGAAAAAGAATAAGGTGGATCAACCATGATGGTGTTAAAGTAATTTTTATATTCAATCGGAGCGGGAGTGCGATAATCCCAGTGATGTGTAATGAATTCTGAAGATTTCCATTTTGAATTCTCTTGAATATTAGATAATAACCTATCATCAATATCAAATACCACAATTTGCTTAGGAATAAGATGTGGTTCTTCTGGAAAAAATCCACGATACAGCTCGGCAACTGCCATCGATGTATAATCATCGTCACCGAGGAAACCTATGGATTTTCCCTCTAATGCGCCGTTTTTGTATAAAAGTAGTGCACGTTGAAGAGAAGTCTCAGCATCAGCATAAGCTTGATCCAATTGTGTGTTAACTTTAGGTCGTTGTTCAAAAATTTGGTTTAAATAATCGAGTAGATCCTCCCAACGGGGTGATATCCAGATTGGTAAACTATCGCATTCGTCGCATTCGCTAATTCCAAATCCATAGAATTGCAATTCTTGCTCAATAAACTTCATTCCCTTTTCAGTGTACAAGATTCCTTCAGGAATACGGTCAAAAACTTCTTTTTCAATTAAGAAATTGACAACTTTAGATAAGATTGGGATGGGGATTTTAGTTTGATAGGATAAATCTTGAAGTGAAATATGCCCAGCACGGTAAATTTCCCTTAAAATTGTGCGATGACCTTCAATTCCTTCCTTTATAGGTATTTTTTCTTGTAATTGAAATAGAAATCTCATTTAAATCAGATGTTCTCCAAATATAATTGATTATTAAGATACAAGAGCAAAAGAGAAAAAAAAATGTTTGGATCTTTATATGGATGATTAAACTGGATTAAATACTTTAAGCCTGGAACTGCTGGAAATTCGTTTGATTATTCCTTTAGCTTCTAAATCCAATAGAAATTTCTTCATAGTCGAAACGCGTACATCATATTTCAAGGCTAATTCATTTGCGGTGATTGCCTTCATCTTAACGATTTCTTTTCGCAATTTCTTTTCTAAAGCAAGAGGGAGATATGGATCACGTTGAATAGTCTCTAAAGTTGCAACTTTTCCGTATTTTTTAGCCATTTTTCGAACTTGGGATTCAACTTGGACTTTATTAATCTTATCATCATCAATAACTAAATCTTCGGATTCTTCTGTTTCTTCTTCCGAGATATTTTTTTTCTTAGCCATGGTAGTGCACATCAATTTTAAATTAATGATAGTTAAGTTGGCACAATGTCGCATAATTAAAAAATTTTGGCTTTTCCTTGCGAAAAGGGGTATTTTTGGGGATTCAAAGCAACTTATTCATCAGCAATAAATGGAATAGAGTATTAATGAAAAGTAGGAAAAATTTCGGAAGAAATGTAATAGGAAATTGGTGATTCCGCGCATTTGGAAAGGTGTTAATCTATGGGAAAAAATCGACAAGAACGAAAAAAAAAAGTATATGAATTTTTTATTAAATACCAACGCCCTGAAGAATTCGCTAAAGATCCCCTAAAATATTACAATGCTGATAGGGTCAAAGAATATGCAGAATCAAAAGCTTTAATGCGAATTCAAGAGGGAATTACTAAAAGATGCGTGGAACTGGTACAAGCTGTCCCTCCATCGTTGTTTCTTGATCTTGGTGCTGGATGTGGTTTTTCTTCTTTATATTTAAAAATCAAAGGATTTCGAACCGTTGGTATGGATATCAATCGAATTTTTCTTTCTTATTATTCACTTTTCGAAACTAATCCTATTCAAGGGGATTTACGAGAATTCACATGGCGTCCCAACTCAGTTGACTTTATTATCTCAATTTCCGCCGTTCAGTGGTTATTGGCAGAAGATGATGAATTATTACGTAAAAGATATCTATATCGGCTGTCACATTTTTGTGCTTCTGCTTTAAAACCTCAGGGAAAATTAGTCTTTCAATTTTTCCCTAAATCTAATGAAGCTATGATGGAATTAGGTCATACTTTTTTGGAAACTAATGCCTTTGAAGGAAATTTTGTTATTGATAACCCCGATAATCCTAAAAAAAGGCGTATATTTTTGTTACTCACCCGTAAATAACGATTCAGAAGAGAACCCGAAAAAAATGCCAAAAAAAAAGGTTTCTTACAAAAATCCTAAAAAGAAAAACCAAAAAAAAAACTTGTATAAGCATAAATCATTACCCCGCTCACATTCAGAAACTAAAAAGAAAGGATGGGGTAATCGTCCCTCTATTGATGAATATTTCGGGCTAGAAGCCGAATTATATGCCAGATCGAATTGGATGAAACGAAACCAGCAAAAAACTGCAAGATATGCTGTTGAATTATTGAAATCTAACCAGTTTTTTCAAAAAAATTCCTTCAATTTAGATGTTAAGGATGAAATTCCAAATGGGTCTGATTCTTCCGTAATTGGTAAAAATATTCAATCAAAAAATCCAGTGGAATATCCTTGTATCAGTTTAGATTTGGGATGTGGTACGGGTTATTCCAGTCATATTTTGGCAGAAAACTTTGCTCGGGTTTTAGGTGTGGATTTTTCCCGCGACATGCTCACTTTTACTTCTCTTAATCATCCAAATACTTCTATCCATTTTATTCAAGCCGATTTAAGGGCATTACCATTTCGTGAACATCTATTCTCTGTGGCTATCTCCATCTCTGCCTTCAATTTCGTTTCAGAGGGAGCACGTGAAAAATCCACTGTGAAAAAACAAATAAGAAAAGCTTTTTCTGATCTCCGTTGGTGTTTGCAGAATTATGGCAAAGTTGTGATCGAGTTTTATCCAACTCCTCTGGAAGAAATGTTCTTCATGCAAGTATTAAAGGAATTAAACTTTCAAGGCGGGCTTCTCCGCAACGATCCAGACACGCGGAAAGAAAAAAAATATCTTGTTCTTCAAAAATGATTATTTTTTCTTGATCAAATATGATCACATTTAAATTAGCTGTGGAATATGTCTCTTAAAAAACCATAAAATTTTTTGAAGGTTATGCAAAAATCGCAAATTTTTTTTATTGCGTTGCATTTCCAATCTTAGTAGTTTGGCGAAAGAATTAAAAACTCTTTTGCGGGTAGGACTGAAAGGAGAATCCAATTTGGACTGGATATTTTCTTTACCGGTTCTTTCTTCCTTTTAATAATAGCCTAGCTGTCAAAAGAGGTTCTCCGTCAATATCTAAATAAATGTCCTAACCGTGAAAAATTATGCAAAGAGCTCGTATTCGATTAAGTTCACCTGATTTAGAAGCTTTACAAGATGTTATTAAAGAAATTAACCGTGTAGTTGTAAAAACTGGAGTAAAACAATATGGTCCCGTCCCATTACCTACCAAAAAGTTGACCATTCCGACTCGGAGAACACCATGTGGTCAAGGAACCAGCACGTGGGAAACTTGGGAACTTAGGATTCATAAACGTTTGATCGATATCAATGCCGATGAGCGTTCAATGATATTGATCATGAAAATTATCTTTCCGGAAAGCGTCTTGGTAGAAATTGAGTTAATTTAAATCACTGATTTTTTTCTTGCACTTTTTTATCTCTTTAAAATTATTAACCAAATTTGCTGATGATTTGGAGTAATTACTCATAATTTAATTTTCCATAATTTTTAGTGCCAATTTGATCTTTATATTTGTTTACCGCTGATTTCATTATTTTGAAAAACATCCAATTGAAAAACGCTCCGAACAACCGGTAGAATAGATTTATTCGACATTCATAATAATAAATTTTGTTTAACCAATTCATGCCCTGCCAATAGGGAAAATCATTTGGAAATACCGTTTTTGCTAGAACTTTCTTAACTTGAAATTGAATAATTTGATTCAATGTGGGTCGGTGAAATTTAGGATCTAGGTAAATATAATGAATAAATCTATCTATTATGGCATTATTCTTTTTCATATGGCTATTTCTCTTGCTCGCCCAGATATTTCCGATGGAATGTGCTCCCCAATTTACACCTACAATCGTTAAATACTTTAAAACAATGTTTAAACCTGAACTTGAGGTGGTAGTTACTCCAAGATATGGTTTGCCAGTTAAAATCGGGCTATGAGCCCATTTTACCGTTTTATCAATGAACATCTTCATCTTTCCACTAACATTGTTATTATATACAGGAGATGCAATGATGATTCCATCTGAATTTTGAATCTTTTCCGTTATTTTGGGCATATCATCTTTGATAGGACAGCCATCTCCTAAGACACAATTTTCGCAACCACGACAATCTTTTATATCGAGTTCATTTAGATGAATGATTTCCATTTTGATTGAATTTTCATTTAATCGTTTTTCAATGTATTTCAATAGATTATGAGTGTTTCCTTCCCGTTTTCCTCCTAAAATCGCAATAACTTGTTTGTCCATTTCATCAAAACCTGTAATCTTTGAGTTTATAATGTATTTCTCTTTTTTATAAATACTTTATAAATCTTTTAATCTATATTTATAATTCTTTTATTATTTTTCTTCATTTCCATTGTTTAGCTCGGCTTTTTAACCAAAAAAAGTAAATTTCAAGATTTTTTTTGGAATAATACAATCCTGTTTGAATTTGTCCCCCTTTTATTGTTTGAAATCCCCCATATGTTTGATGTTTTGGTAAAAACTTGCTGATTTATCAATATAGCAATTGGAATAAAGCCTGCTTTACATCCTATGGGAAGTATTAATTCATCTAATGAAGTGGTTCCTCGATTAACTTCTCCCACTTCAAATGCTACCCATCCATTTGGCTTTACTTTGTGATGAAATTCATTAAAGCATTCTGCCATAAAATTCTGCCACTCTCTGATATTACTGGTACACATAATTTTCTGGTCAATTTCATCTATATTTAAAGAATTAAACCAGCCCCTCAACCAATTATCTTGGGAATACTGCACCACGTTTAAGAATGGTGGTGATGTAACGATTAGTTGAATGCTATCATCTTTTATTTCGGGTGTATATCTTGCATCTTTGGATAAAAACAGTCCATTCTTTCCATTTTTTCTCAGATTCTCTTTCTGAATGGGGGATAAATTTCTCATCAATGATTTGGATTTTTTCAATATTCGGTGAATAATTGGTCTATATTCAGGAACTTGACTCCTTTTTTCATTAATCTTCCGCTGTCGTTCTGCTGAAACTGCTTGGTTAGGAGGTAATGTATATACAGAAAAAAAACCGGTAGAATGCCCTGTTAATCTGTTAGTTGCCACCATTCGGATCCATTGATCGATTTCGTCTTCTTCGCCTAATTGATGGCGCTGCAGTAAATAATTACGAAGTGAAACAATTTCTGCTTCTGTTTTAGGGTGATAAAACATGGAAAGATCAATTTCTGCCCGTTGGGAATAATTTATGGAAAGATTTTCCAATCTGTCCTTAATATCAGAAAGAGTAGGAATAAAAAATCGGGGTTTACAGAGAATTTTACTTAAAGGATTTACATCGTTTTGAATTATTTGCCGATTGAGCAAGCCCGCTTCAATTACTGTGGTTCCCCTTCCGCTGAAAGGATCATAAACAATATCTCCTTCTGTTGTGAATAATTCTATAAAAAATCGGGGTAGTTGAGCCTTAAAACATGCTCTATATGAAATTTCATGGAGTGAATGACCTTGTCGCTGCTTAGCAGTCCAAAATTCATTGATATATTTTGGCACCTTCACAGAATCTAACTGGAAGAATTTTACTTGAGTTTGTGTTTCTTCTGTATTATTTTGGCTCGATTTGAGATTTTTTAAAGAGTCTAAAGTAAATTCTTGTAAAAAACGATGTAAATTCTTTGGGCTGTCAATCATTTATTTAGAAAAAGAACTTAAACTTTTAAATTCCTTTGTGAGAAATGATAGTTATGTGGATTGAACTATTTGAATGGATGGTTGTTGGAAGTTTCGTTATCGCTCTCGTAGGATTAATTATTTGTAAAAAATGGATTATAATTAGCGAGCTTTTTGCAGGGGCCATTTTTGGGGTAATGTTAGAATACATAAACATCGCTCTTTTTCAAGGTTATACTTATCATGCAGATTTTTTACTGCAGTTAGGGAAACCCCCGAATAATGTTCCAGTAGCAATAGGAATGGCTTGGGGGTTGTTGGGAATTAGTACCTTAAACATTAGTGAACGGTGGCAGACATTTCCGATAATTCAAATATTGTTTGCCGTAATAATCGCAGTTTCCTATGATCTTTTACTAGATGTAGTGGTTACCCGTTTAGAAGGTGGATTTTGGATCTGGGCAGGATTTCCTTTGGAATGGACTATTACTTCAAAAGCCCTTTATGGTGTTCCATGGGGTAATTTCATAGGTTGGTTTTTTGTAATGTTTTACTTTGGGTTTTTTAGAAAAATAGGGAGGAAATTGCTTAGCAAACCGAATTGGTGGAAAAATATTCTCCGAATGTTGATAATTCCAATTGCTTCAAACGTATCTTTATTGATTACATTGCTGTTACTGGGAATTATAGGAGCAATGCCGTATGGTTCAATTATCTTTGGGATTCTTTATGGCGGTAGTATTCTTTTAGTGTTAGGGTTTATAATTTTCAAACATCCAGAAATAGAAAAAGTGAAATTTTCTTATACTATTTTCTTTTGGATTGGAAATTATCTTTATTTAATTATTGTCACGATTCTTGAGCATTTCTGGGCAAATATACAGTTATACCTAATTATTTGTGTGCTTTTTTTTGTTTTAACCTTGTTTGTAGACATTTTTTCGATTAAATTTAAGCGAAACCCAAATTAAGGGGAATTTGACAAGATTTTTTTGAAATCTTTCATTTTTTCACTCATTAAAATTAAGGAAAATTAGAAATAGATGAGTTTTTTCACTGAAATCTTATCAATTCTCTTGCTAAGTGTAGGATTAAGCATGGACAGTTTGGCGTTAGCAGTTTCATGCGGATTGCAATATTCCCCCCATAAGCAGACCGAGGCGTTAAAAGTTGCAATTATTTTTGCATTAACTCAAGCCACTACTCCAATAATCGGTTATTTTTCAGGAAAATTATTTGCAAATCTAATGGCACCTTTCGATCATTGGGTAGCATTTATTTTACTTGCCTTAATTGGAGGTCATATGATAAAAGAAGGCATCAGCCACCATAACGGAGGGGAATGCATTGAAAGAAAACTAACACTGTGGGTTTTATTTACAATGGGCGTAGCCACTAGTATCGATGCACTGGCGGCTGGCATTAGCTTAATTGCTACAAATTTAAACATCCCCCTAACTATATTTTCAATTTTTATTGGAACCTTCATTTTTTCATATTGTGGTTATATGTTCGGTAAAAAACTCGGTGATATATTTCAAGTGAAAGCAGAAATTTTCGGTGGAATTGTTTTGGTTTTGCTGGGGATAAAAATTGTGGTTGAACATTTATTTTTTCAATAATTTGCGATTAGATAAATTTATACGACAATACATGCGAAAGGAAAAGGTACCTGGTTTGGCAATGGTTGTGAATGGTAAATTTTGTAGAGATTTCTTCCTTTCAGTTAATTTCACCCTTTGGATTGCTTGGAAAATCTATCTATTAATATCTAATTCACGTGCAGAATGCCGAAAGTTAGCAAAAAAAAAATTTTTTTGGCTCTCGTATTTAGCTAACATTTTAATATATACCTATCTTGAAAGAGAATTATGAATATCGAAGGGCAATCATTTGAAAAATTAGATAGATTTATCCGAAATTATATGCGAAAAGGGAAGGTTCCTGGTCTCGCCATATCAATCATTCAAGACGGTAATTTAATTTATTCTAAAGGATTCGGTGCCAGAGATTTGGAAAAAATGCTTCCTATGACACCTCAAACCTTAATTGGAATTGGTAGTGTGACAAAATCATTCACCGCCATGGCGATAATGAAGCTGGTAGAAAAAGAAAAAATCTCTTTGCATGATTCAGTAGGCAAATATATTCCATCAAAACCCTTTATTGACCATCCTGAAGTAACTATCCGCCATATACTTTCCCATTCATCTGGATTTCCCGCTTGCGATGCCAGCCTATTTGAAATGTTTTACTTATTCGGAGATTACACCAGAATTTGCCCGGTTCAATCGCGCGAGCAATTTATTTCTCATCTTGCTGATGCTGAGGAATTCTACGTTTTTAGACCTGGGGAACATTTTTTTTACAACAATGATATGTATGTATGTTTAGGATTTATTATCGAAGATCTGACCGGAATTCCATTTGCACAGTTTATTCAAACTGAAATTTTGGAACCCTTAGAAATTTCTCGATTTGCGTTCACTCCCAACCAGCTCACTTCTCATCCCGAAAATAATTATATTACCGGCTATCTTCATAAACCAAAAGACAATACTATGGTTCCCACGAAAACACTTCTCCCTATTTTCAAGGAACTGCAAGCTCCAGGGGGTTTATATATAGCTATGGAGGATATGATGAACTATGCTGAATGTTTGCTCAATCAAGGTCGTTATCGGGATGTCCAGATAATTCAACCTTCATCTATCGAGGAACTTTGGCAGGGTATGATTGATATGCCTTATGGCTACGGACCAAATCCTCGCTATGGATTGGGTTGGGTTATCGATAGTGATCTATTATCACACACCGTAATGCATCATGGAGGAGGATTGGGAACAAGTTGTGCCTTTTTTGCCGTAATTCCTGAATTGAAAATTGGTATTTCTGTTGCCCAGAATTGCTGTTCTGATTCAGTGGCGAAGGTGGGAAGGGCTGCTTTAGCTTACTTATTAGAACAATCACCAAAAGAAGTATTGCCAGATCTTAGACGGATAGAAATTTTAGAGGAAATTTGCGGTGAATATCAAGCACCTTACGGCATGTATTCTATGAATGTATCTCAAAAGGGAGGTATAGTTACCGCAAAATTGGAAATAGACGATGGTCATTTGGAATTTCCCATTATGCTGGAGAACTGTGATGAATTAAGATTTATTGTTTGCCAATCCACTTCTGTGCAACCTGTTTTCATAGAATTTTATCGCGATACAATCAATAAACGAATTGCATTTGCTACTTTTGACCGTTATCTTTATAAAAGGAAATGTTGAAGCGAAAATACTCTTTTTTTATGACTGTACTCTTTCTTCCTCTTTTTATTCAAGGAAAAGTATCTATAGATAAGAGCAAGGATAAGAAATAAGATAAAAAATAAAATAGAAGAAAAGATTAGAGAGTATTTTCAATAGAAGATCGGGTCAAATCCTCTGCAAACATGGCCCCTATGCTTCTTTCTCGAGATATGTCAATGTGTGGTAGTTTTTCAAATTCTTTCAATTTAAGTTCAGCCAATGTTTCAGGGGAGATGGGTGTTGGGATTTCTAATTGCTTGGGATTTTCCATATACGCCTTTAAATCCATTAATGAATGGTGAAAATAGATACCTTCTGCAATTCTTTCATCAATGGCAACGCCTACATCCACTATCTTATGAATTTCAATTTGATTCGTTTCTTCATTCACCACAGGAAGTTTTCGAATTCGATTTAATGTTAAAAAGATTGAAGCATTTCCCCATTCATATAAGTGATGAATAATGGTTCCTGATAGTCCTACAGAACCTAAATTAGCTACGATGGCACTGGAAAAGAGAGGATCTCCCTCGATAAGATCTTTCGGCATCCATCCCAGAAAATCGAGTAATTTCAAAAATTTTACCAACAACATCAGAATCCATCTGGGCATTTTACCAAAAAAATTAATCAAACCTTCAGTATCATTTCCTTTATCGCTTCGAGCTTGGTGAACCAAGTGATGAAATCTATTACGCACACTTTCAATGGTATCGAAAGGATGAAAATCCATTTTCATCATGGTACTTTTTCCATCTAAAGTAAGGGCTTTCTTAACCACAAAAGCTAGATTAATTCGATTTCTTTGCCAGTATTTACGCCCTGAAATAAACCGATTAACCTTTGGATGCAAGGCCATAGAACGGGAAATTGCCAGCAAAAAGACTTGGAACAGAGTTAAACGCTCAGTTTTATCTAATTTGTGTTCTTTATTGTAATCTTCGATAAAAGGTAGAGTTTTAGAAAGATCGTATTGTGCTGTGTAAAAAACTAAGGAATCACAGCGTCGTTGCATCAGATGTGCCTCAATATTTTTGAAAGGGGGCAATTTTATTTTGGTTCCGTCATACCGTCCCATAATTATCTCACAAATATATTTTTGCAATATTTTTATTTATATTGATAAATAGTGCTTTAATCAAAAGTTTATTTTAAGAATTAATAAATATATCGAAATGGCAATTACGGTAATAGGATTGCCATGCAAAAAGAAAGAGAGAAAAAAATTCCACAGTTACGTTTTTTGAATCAATTTGTCAAAAATACATAGTGTGATCTTGAGGGGTTACTAACTAATTTTTTTTGTTTCATCTCCTTGAATTTTTTGAGTTCCTTCAGCATCATTTTTAATGGTTTGCTCGGTGATCTCTTGAGCGGTACTAAAATATTGGGCGAATCTTTTATTGATTTGCATGTTTATACGATGTTCACTTGGATCATCACTAAATTTTACCGAAATTTGCTTGGTTATAGTTAAATCTTTTTTTCCTAAATCGAATTTAACATCCAAAACATGCTGGTCTCCCATCATTTTAAATTTCTTTTCATCCAAATCCAAGCGTAATTTGACCAGAAATTGATATGTATCACCCGCTTCAAATGATCGTAACCATGTCTTATAATTATACTCCTTTAATTTTCCTCGAACCTTTTCAAAGGGCATTCGAATTATGGTGGGTTTATACTGTACTGCATCATCCACTGTAATTGAACCGGCTACCGGAATAAGTTCTACGCTTGGTTGACTGAAAATTATACGGGTGGTTTGTTCCGATGCGATGAGCATTTTAGTCTTTAATTCTTCAGCATCTTTGGCAAAAATATACTTTCCGGTGGATTGTTTGGCAATCTCGTAAAGCAGAAAAACGTTATGCTCTCCCAACGCGCCCACGGTATCTATCGAAGCCTTATATTCCAACGCTTCATGGGCCAGCTCAAAATATTTTTGATAGTTGGGATCGGTCTCATCGCCGAGCTTTACCCGAACATCACCTGGTTCACCATCTGTTATAAGGGTGATCTTTTTGGTGAGTGGTCCTTTGTAATTTCTCACCATTTTAATTCCTTCTTTAAGGGCACCGTATAAAGCAGTTCCTCCCGAAGCTGAGATTTTATCAATTAATTCAATAATTTTAGGGCGCGTTTTATTGGTAATTGTTTCATTTCGGATTACTGTTTTAACTTGTGATTGAAAAATTAGTAGATTGAAGTTTGTTTCAGCGGGTAGTTTTTCTATCTGCTTGATCAAAGATTCTTTTGCTTTTTGAATACGGTTTCCGCTCATAGAACCAGATACATCGAGGAGCCATACCCCGAAAAATGGTCGGGAAGGAACATCGCGTTCGGGAAGTATTTTGATCTCCAAAATAATTGCCAGTTGTGAAGTAGGCGGAACACAAATTGCAGATTGATTGATGCTAATAAAAGGAAGATTCATAGCCATTTCAAATCACACTTATATTTTGATGTTGAATTCTTAAGTATTTATCCTTCCCACAAATAACTATTCAAATCCAACTTCTTATGCGAAGAAAAGATGATTCCCTCGATTTCTAAAGCAGTTTTTTGCTCTTCCCATCCGTTAATTAGGCTGATTTCGCCTTTTGAATTAATTACACGGTGCCAAGGTAAATGATATTTTGAAGAGAGTGAATGGAGAATTCGAGAGACTTGTCGTGCTCCTTTTGGATTTCCCGCCATTCGAGCAATCCCCCCATAAGTCTGAACTTTTCCTACAGGAATCGCTCTTATTATACGAATTACTTCTTGAGTGAAGGGTTGCAAGCGCTGGAAATCTTCATCGAGAATATCTGATATATCTCTCCTTAAATTCATAATTCAATGGTTATCATCCGAGCATTTATATTTTTCATAATTCAATGGTTATCATCAAGATTGTGCATGATAAAAAGGTTTAATTCCTTTAATTAATCAAATTGAATCAACAATCTCAATTATTTTCCTTTCATCATGGTACTTTTTCCATCTAAAGTAAGGGTTTTTAAGAGTAAAAATCTTTTAAGAGTAAAAGGAATCGATTATATGGCTGAAAAGCAGATTGTGCAACATAAAAATTATTTTACGTTAATTTTTCTGACATATATTAGTTTACTTCTATTTTTAGGAGATATTTTAATTATTTCTATATCAAATCATGAGGAAATCTGGGAAATAATTTCTTTAATGAATCTTGGCGTGATTCTAATAATTTCTGTGATAGGATTAGTATTTTGTGTTAAAGAAATAATTCGCCCAACAGGGAGTTTCCATCCCTTGTTTTTCGCACTGAGTCGGATAGAGATTATTTTGGTAATTTTATATTTAGTTATAATGTATTTCTATCTTCCTTCAACTTTTGAGCAAGCTTGGTCTTCTATTTTTATGATCTATCCGCTAATTTATGAAATGTCAGGTAAGAAAAGGTTTTTTTCTCTAAAATCAACTCGAT
>CAYRPF010000061.1:0-2865 GCA_964426185.1 uncultured archaeon
TAACAATAACGTTTTCTCCCAGACACTAGATTAGTTTGAAATTACATGTTTTTTTTCGAAATCGTTTCCATTCTTCAAATGTTGTTTTATTTCTGAAATAAGCTTGCCTACGTCAGATTGGTTCACAAAAAAATAAGGATCAATGACCTAAAAAATCTTATCTGTAAATTAATTAATTAACTTGACACAAATTTTTAATCCTTTTTTTCATTAAGCAGATTATGCTCCGATGAAAATACCATCTCTTTTCACTTTGAAATCTCAAATAAAATTAGATCCTCAACCTGTTAATTCAAAAAATCAACTTTTCATTTTTGGAAGAAATCCAGAACTCAGTTTGGCTGAATTATGTGCTCTATATCACACGGAAGAGAGCCAACCTAATTTTGTGGATTTGACTATTCAAGGCGCCATAACAAAATCGCAAAAAAATCCTGATATTTCAAAGAGCGGGGCTCTCCTAAAGCAAGCTGACATAATTAGTCAAATTTTTTACGAAGATTTTTCCGATACCATTTTGTCCACTCTTATAGAGCATTTTAATGCAGAATATGTGGAAGATAAATCATTTTGGGCAATTAGCTTCTATAATCGAGATCGAACATCTCTGACCTCCGGAGAATTTGCTCAATTATCCGAAAATTTTCATCTGGTAGTGAAGACCTGCTTGAAAAAGCTTAAAATACGTAGAACACAACGAATAAATGAATATCAACAAGATTTTTTATCTCCCCGTAAGTTAAAACGCAAAGAAGTGATAGAACGTGGTTTTGAACTAATTGTTTGGTTTCAACCAGAGCAAATAATCTTGGCTCATACCAGGAAAATTATTGATATTGATGAATTTGCCCGACGAGATGCAAAACGGCTTTACAGACGCCCATTACTGCTACTGGGGTTAGCTCTTGCCCGCTCGATGATTAACTTAATTTCCATTCAAGAAAATAGACATAATTTGCCTGTTTATGATCCTTTTTGTGGAATGGGGACAATTCCAGCTGAAGCCTTTCTTCTTGGTATAAATGCTTACGGATCAGATATTGATCATGATTGTGTTGTTCAATCACGTGAAAATTTACAATGGTTATTTCAACAAAAAAAATACCGACGATTTAGCCGATTTTATGAACCAAACCATATTTTTGAGATGGATATCACATCTCCGCAATCACAAATTTTTCCGTGGGAAGCACCATTTAGAGGATCGATTGTAGCTGAAACAAATTTGCTAACCCCTAGAAAGACATATCCATCTCGTTCTGAAGCTATAGAGATGATGCATGAATTTGAATATAATTATTCTCGATATATAAGCGGAATTTTATCCATTCTTCCTCCAATGGGTGTATGTGTCTTGGTTTTTCCCCAAATTCACTTAAAATCCCATGATAGACTGCAATTTCCAATAAAAGAAATGTTAAAAGGTTATAACTGCCGAATACTTTCATATACTGTCAATAATTTGGAGATTCCTGCAGTTTTTGTCCATAAATGGAAGAATCCTATTATTGAACGTGTAATAGTGGTGTTTCAAAAAGCGAAATAATTTTTTTTTTACAGTTTTGAAATGTCGATAAGATTAATTTGAACATTCTTTTCATCTGATCCAAACAAGCTGTCTGATTTTACTGCTTTATCTGTGGGTAGTTCTTCTTTCTCAAATTCTTCTTCATCTCCATCTTCCGTATATTCTTCTTCATCTCCATCTTCCGTATATTCTTCTTCATCTCCATCTTCAATATATTCTTCTTCATTTTCTGGTTCCGGAGGGAATATAATTTCGAGAATTTTTCCTTTAATCTGTTTTCCCTTATATTCTAATGCACTAACCAATCCAATCAAACGGTTGTTATAATATACGCGATGCCCATTTTTGATATTATGATTACCCACAACCATAAGTTCAATGTTATTGGCTTGAATAAATGGTTCAAAAAGGGCTTGATTGATTTTTAATCCCACCGATCCAGAAATCGCAGAGTGCATTGTTTCTTTATTCATTCGTAAGGCAGGAATATTTGCGATTACTTGCTGGGTGATTGAATCCATTTCTTTTATGGAAATCTGTGAAGCTTGGAACTCTTGTTCAAAGATTGCAAGCGGTGTATCTGATTTTTCAAGATCGATAGGTAAATATCCATGCATGGCAAAAATTAACCGGTAGGGAGATTCTATATAATATGCAATTGGTAATTTTGTATAGAATTCATAAAAAGCATCGATGATTTCTTGATCAAAATGCTCCAAGATAAATTTTTTCAATTTAAGGCGGTTAAATTTCGTTTGTTCTTCATGAGTGCCTCTACAGAGGATGACTTCATTAGGATAGAGAATATTAAAACAAATCAAGTAAAGTAAAGAGTGTAAATCCATTTCTGTTCCCCCAATGAAATTACCCAAGAAAACTAATCGCAAAGGATTCTCCGTGGCTTGAGCTTCAAATATTTTTGGCTGGAAAAAGCGCATGAGTCTATCTAAAGCCTCAAAACTGCCTAAAATATCCCCCACAAAGTATATTTTCGAATCTCCTGGTAGATTATCAATATTAACATGTTTGGGATCAAAGCGTTCATAGATTTTTGAGATTTGTGTCAGCATTTGGAGTATAAATTGCTTCGCTTCGCCATTTCCATAATATTCATCTGGAGTTGGATGATTGAATGCATGAAGAAAATAATATTCCCAGATTTTCTCCATTTCGGTAGGAGCTAAGGATTTTACCATTGGTTTTGAATTGGAAATTTCCAGATCATCGAATTTTTCGCTTAATTCTTTGCTTTTACTGGCTTTACTTTCTGGTTTTTTCCCACCCTTTTCATAATTTGTAGATTCACTTACTTCATGTTCCAATTTTGTTTCAAAAAC
>CAYRPF010000061.1:2965-8047 GCA_964426185.1 uncultured archaeon
CCTTTTCATAATTTGTAGATTCACTTACTTCATGTTCCAATTTTGTTTCAAAAACGTTTTCTTTAGTATTAGCTGCTTCAATTTCGGCACGTTCTTGCATCGCTTTTTCCGTCAGTATTTTCAATTCTTGGTCCTTTTTCCATTTAGTTAAAGTAATTTCCTGTTTTTTTTTTTCTTTCTTGGTCAAATCTTCATTTGATTTAATCTCATTCAATCTTTTTTCGTAATCTTGCTCCAATTTTTCCAAACGCTGTTCCATATCAGAAATGTCGGTTTTAACGTTAAAATCTTCTTCTTCTCCTTCCTTTCCTTTCTTTTCTTTCCCTTTTTCTTTTTCTTTTCTGTATTCTTTTCCTTCTATTTTATTTGAACTTTTTTGGAGAGAAGAAGAAATTTGAGAATTATATGCTATATCTCCCAGTTTATCAATCAGGTAATTAATGCGGTTGGTTATTTGCTGGAGCATGAACTTTTCATTAGGAAGATTTAATTTCTGGTATTTGAGGATTTTATAACAGATTCGTAACTCTTCTAAACTTGTTAAGGGGTTCTTACTTTCTACTTGATTGGCTTTACGTAAATGAAGATAAAACTTTTCTTGTTCTGGTGTTCGCATTGGAAATTTCTTACCCCTTAATTGATTTAAGATTAGCCCACTAGTAGCTTCTAGTTCATAATAGGGCTTTTCTTTAAATAAAAGATCCGCTTTAAATGAAAATTTGGTAATTCACAGAAGTGGTTACTTTAAGCGGGGAATTTTGCCATTCCCCAACCAGCCATCGCCACTTTTCTTAAAATTAGTTTCTTTTTAAAAACTCCATGTTTTTACCAATGTCCATACTCCAAGCCCACAAGTAATAATCCCAACCAAAGGTTGGAACTTTTCCACTTGAATCTTTTTAACGGTAAGTACTGCAAAGGGAACAGAGCTTAGTGCTCCAGCTAGTAATGCTAGAACGAATTGAAAATTAAAAGGAAACGTTTTTGTTAGTATGTAAATAATTAAAGCACCTGCACACACTGCAGCTTCTGATAAAGAAGTCGATGCCACAGCTTGTTTGGGGTTTCTATCGGTAACGATCTGTCCTGAAGAGACTAGGGGGCCATATCCACCTCCCGACATGCCTTTGTTGAATGCTGCCAGCAATCCAATCCCTACAATTTTAGCCCAACTAAATTTCCATTTGAAGTTGAGCAGAACTAAAAGCCCCACCATAGTTACCAATATACCAATATATGTATTCACAATTGCAGCAGGGATGTTAATTGCAACCAAGGCCGCTACCACTCCCCCTAAAACACCAAAAATTCCTAAAATAATTGCAATTTTGGCATCTTGGGAGATCAACAGTGCTTTTTTATTGAGATTTCGATCGATTTCCAAGGTGAAGTTAGCATTACCGGCTCTATGATGCATAATTGCTGAAATTATACCTGTAAAAAACTCTGTGATCAATATCGCTGGTACAACCATGGCCTTGTCTAGCCCTAAAATTAAAAGAATAGGAGTCAAAATGGTACCGTAGCCGCCACCTAAGGCAGAATCTATGTATTCGCACACAAGGGCCAACCCAGCTACAAAAACTAAAAACAATACGGATTCCATTTTTCACACCAATATATATTGTAATGTATTGGTGTTGATCCATTATAAATTTTTTTCAAACCAACTTAAATTTATATAAATCCAACTTATTTTTTATGACTTAACATGCAAGTAGTGCTGTACCTTATGACATAGTTAATCTTTGTTTAGTAAAACGACTTAAAAACATAAAATATTTCTTATATTGTAACATCTGTAAAATCAAAACCAATAAATATTGGTAATTCGTAAATATATTAATGGTGCAAATCAACCTCGATGAAGTGTCTTTTATCAGCGAAACATCAATCACAATCCGCAATAGCCGTCGAAGGACAACCGTCCCCAAAGAAATCGTGGAAAAATTTCACTTAAAAGATGGAGATCGCCTCCGTTGGATCCTTTTCGATGATGGAAAGATCTTGATTAATTGTGTCCATTCAAATCCGAGCTAGAAAAGTGCCAATAAATGACGATTCTCCTTACCCCATTAAATCTGGTAATTATATATTAATTGAAATTCAAGATGAAGGTAAGGGTATTCCTTTAAACATTCAACATAAAGTTTTTGAACCATATTTTACCACGAAACCTAATTGAACCGGATTAGGATTGGCCACGATTTATAAATTGATGTAAAAATTCAAGGATATATTCTGTATGAATCTTTGGAAAACAAGGGCACCACTTTTTTTCTTTATTTTCCCAAGAATTAACTAAATCTAAAATAATTCACTAAAAACGGGCTATAAGGGATTCGAACCCCTGACCAACGGATTAAGAGTCCGCCGCTCTACCTGGCTGAGCCAATAGCCCTTCTTTCTTCCATAGTGAAAAAAAAAGTTGAAGGAAATTTATCGGGTCTTGCGTCCAGATTGTCTTGCTGCGATCATACCTACTTTACGACCCGGAGGTGCGTTTCGTGAGGTTGTAGTTGGTCGACCAGATGTTTTCTTTCGGCCACCTCCGAATGGATGACTACATGCGTTCATTCCACTTGAGGTGATGACTGGCCAATTAGTAGCTTTTGTTTTCATTAAGTGAAACTTTGCACCGGCTTTCATGAAAGGTTTGGTCGTAATACCTCCTCCTGCGACAACTCCAATAGTTGCTCGGCAATTTGGGTTTAGAGTTTTACGATGGCCAGATGGAAATAGAAGTACCACTCCGTTTTCAGCGCGGGTCATTACTGTGGCAGTAGTGCCTCTGGCACGAATGAATTTTCCTCCATCGCCTGGTTGTCCTTCAATATTGAATACTAATGAACCTTCGGGGATGTATTTCAGCGCCATAGTGTTTCCTATCTTCAAAGGGCACTTATCGCCTATTTGAAATTGGTCTCCCATGAAGATACCTTCAGGAGGGAGCCATAAAGTGGTGGTGCCATTATCGTATTTAATACGAGCGAGGGGGGTTCCCCGGCCACCTTCGTGGATAAAATCTACTACAGTTCCAGTACGAGTTTCATTTGGGGCCGTATGAATGTATTTTACGGCACCACGTTTTTTATGTTTTGGAGATCGGAAATTTTGGGTTCCTCGTCCCCGTCTTTGAACTAGAATTCTTCTTCCCATATGAATCACATAACGAAATCAAGCGCATTTGACCCGGGAATAAGGGTTTATCGCACTTGTTCGTGAGTGATAAAAAGTTTCATAATATAAATTTTTTTTGAAAATGGTGGAATGAATGGATTAGAAAAAGTACTAATAAAAGAGCAAATGAAACGTAATAAAGGAGCAATAGAAGAGTAAGAAAAAAAAATGCTACCTATAACGAATAAAAAAAGCGTATTGGAAGAGTAAGAGAAGAATATGAGAAGTGCTAAAAAGGTTCTAGAGAAGTGCAGGAAATAGGGGGATAAATGATGGCAAAGAATAGTTGAAAAAAGGAGTTAAAAATTAGAAATTACCAAACTTTGACTTTTCCTTCCAGAAGGTCTTGTCTTAATGTGAGATAATCGTCCAATTCTGTTTGTAGTATTTCCTTCGCCCGTAAGCTGACATTATCGAAGTTTACATTGGCTGCGGGGATAAGTTCGATATCTCCCATCCAAGGTTTATTGATTGGGTGCCCGATTTGGCTGAGAATTCTAATTTGACATTCAACCACATCGCCTTGCAATTCATCAATGATTTTTCGAGCAGCGCGATTTGCTACCAGAGAATAAAGTTTTCCCACGTGGTTATTACTGTTTTTCCCGGCAGCTGCTTCCAAGGTTTGCACCCTTCCTGGGGTGATTAAACCGTTTGCTCGATTTCCTCGACCCACTTGGCCGTCATCTCCTGCTTCAGCACTGGTACCGGTAATAGTGAGGTATAGAATATCCTTTTCTAAAATATCTCCCGTATTAACCGAAACGCGCACTTCATGGTCGCATGAAATTACACTGCAGACTTCTAATGCGGCTTGTTTCACAGTTTCCACGGCGTTAATATATTCAGATTTGTCGTGTACATATTTAGAGACCATAGCATTGCAAATGGTGAGTTCAATTTGATCTCCATTTCTCAGTCCCATGACTTTAATATCTTCGCCGGAAGCGGGGCATTTATTTTTAAATGCATCAGAATTTAAGTATTGTTCTACGTTATAAACCATCTGTTCCGTCGGGCTAAATGGAGCAAAACCCACTCCAAAACTGGTGTCATTGGCTAATGGGACCATATTCAGTCCTGCATCGTATAGTCCGGTTAAATCAACTGAGCCGCTTTTGGTGCGGGCGTCTATAATTACATCTCGATTCAGGTCAATATTTCGAAAGGTGGAAAGAAATACATCTTTAATCGTGTTGCGTAAGAGAGTTCTTACAGGTATTTGCTGAATTTTACCATCAATCAACACAGTATCAACGGCTCGACCGATGATTTCAAATTCTTGTGGCTGGAAAATTTTACCACCTCCGAATTCTGGAATTGCTTGTCCCGCCACATAGGCGGCTTTATCTAAATTAAGGTGAAAATATTGTCCGTATTCTTCTAAATAGTATTTTGTTAATTCACGAGAACAAGCTTCCGCAGCTTCATCTGCCACGCTGTCTGGATGGCCTTTTCCCTTACGTTCGACCATTTCGGGGAAATCGCTTAACCCAGTTGGAACACGATTCGATTTAGTTACATGTAGCATTTTTTTCAGATCCAATGTTAAACTCTTTACAGGATTTGTGGGTTGAAACAATCCAATGATAGGATAAGAAGTGAGAAATTTGTAAATGTTATCCTTTAATGGGTATAGACTTGCACAACCGCACAAACACCAAATATTTAGATTAAATAATGTAAAATATTATTTGAATATTGTTCATTCCCATTAGGAATACTTGATATGGGGAGAAAATCAGTTAATCTTTTGTATTTCATGGGGAAAATTACCAACAATGGTATGAAATGGTAAAGTAAATCAAAAAAAATGTACTTTGCAATTTTTCATATAATGAAATGATATGCATTTGAGGAATATTTTGTAATCCACCTAAATCTAATTCAATCACCTCTATC
>CAYRPF010000061.1:8147-10536 GCA_964426185.1 uncultured archaeon
ATCCACCTAAATCTAATTCAATCACCTCTATCTACCTGAATTAATTTCAATCCTCATTTTAATCTCGACAATAATTCAATAAACCATCCCTCTAAAATGCTTTAAATATCAAAAGTTGTGTCTTTAAGGTAATCATAGTAAATGCTTAACAATGAAGGTGACCATGAAATGGAAGATTCAGAAACAATATTGGGATGGATGAAATCTAACGAACGCCGATTTCTAATGGTAGATAATAAGAATCTCGAATCGAATTCGTCGACAGTTCTTGCTGATCTTAATGAAACAAACGAATCACCTCTTAAAAGTGCTAGTAATCTCGATTTATGTAATGAATTGCAAGAATTGCAGGAAAATCCCCAAATATCCTTAGATCAGTTTTTTAATTCTACCAGAAAACAAACTAACTACCCTTCTAACGAACAATCTCTGAATTCCCACCTTTTTGATGAGCATTTTAGTCTGGCTGATTTTCGAAATTTAACTCAACAGTGGAAAAAAGAGCATAAAATCGCTAGTTAGTTACGGTTTTTCTGCTAAATGTTTAAGACGACAATTAACGGTTTAACGTGATGGGTGCTTTAACATGTGGGATGGTTAAGTCATAGTGAAGGATTAACTATGTTATAGTGTGGTATTAACTCAGAGTTTAAGGCGCATGGGATGAAAGTTGGGACGCCATGAGATCATCCGATAAGCAGAAAAAAAGATAGTTGTGCATATAATAAAAAAAGAAATTCTTAAATATTTATAAGTTAAACACGTATCATGTCTTCTACAAAGAAAACAGCGAAGAAAACTGCAACTAAAAAATCTTCAACAAAAAAAGTTGCAGTTAAAAAATCTTCAACAAAAAAAGTTGCAGTTAAAAAATCTTCAACGAAAAAGATTACTGCTAAAAAATCTTCAATAAAAAAGGCTGCTGTTAAAAAATCTTCAACAAAAAAGGCTGCTGCTAAGAAAATTACTGCAGTACCGGTGAAGGAATCTAAACCGAAAGTCGAAGAAAAACCCAAAGAAACCAGCATAACCGTTCCTAAAGAAAAAAAAGAAACAAGCAATATGCAGGTTAAAATGGCGGAAACTTGGAATAAAGTGAAAACTTCCGTTGCAAAAGTGCCCCATGGAATTGAAGAACCCGAAAATAAATTGAAAATCACCACCTCGAAGTTATTTGCCTTAATTGGGGCCTTGTTTGCTTTTTTCGAAGGTCGCACACTATTTTTGACCTATAATGTTTCTCCAGTATTTACAGTGGTCGTTGGCGCACTTGGGATGTTGATCGGATTATTCTTAATTGTTACTATTTTAACCGATCTGATTTTAGCTATGAAGGCCATCAAGGGAAAAATACCATACGAATGGTTCATACTTCTCCCCAGCGGAATTTTACTAACCGTTCTAAACCGTGTTGTGGTCGGTGGAAATATAACTTTGATCAAAGGTGGAGTATTGTTGATGATTGGTGGAATTCTGCTCTTGTTAGAGGGTTTAAAAATAAAGAAGATACCAGATGCAAAAGTGATGGTAACCTTTTTTGGAATTGTGATTGGATTATGGGAAACTGCTAAGGTAGTAATTATCGATTCTAACAATGTTTGGGCTTGGATTACGGCAGTAATAATGTTGATTTTATTGTTCATCTTATTCTTAGCAACAGGAATAATTAAATTACCTGAAAAGATCCGGCCCCCGTTAACATGGTGGTTAACACTCTCGATTGGAATTGCAATGGCCTATTTTGGTTTCTTATTAAGCGGAATAGTTATTTTGCACGTGTTTCTGCTGATTTTAATTGATTTATAATTATTCTGTTCATTTTTTTAGAATTTTTTTTCTCTTTTACAACCTTTATTTTATCATCTATCATATATCATAAACAATTTTAATATCAGTTCGGGAGGGCTTTTCATTAATTTCCAGATATGAATAAGTGATGGCCTTAACTTCGGTATCCGGCTCATGTTTGTTCGGATCGAATATTTCTCCATAAGCGGTTCCACGGAGCCTTAAATGCCCAGAGGGA
This sequence comes from uncultured archaeon, assembly GCA_964426185.1. Classification (GTDB taxonomy): domain Archaea; phylum Asgardarchaeota; class Lokiarchaeia; order Sigyniarchaeales; family Promethearchaeaceae; genus Harpocratesius. The sequence continues at coordinate 10,174 of CAYRPF010000061.1, forward strand.
AGTTTTTCTATAGGAGATAATTTTATCGACTTGATGATCACCCATTCCGTATCAAAAAGAAAGAGAAATTCGGATAAAAATGCAATAAGAAGAGATCCTTTTGTCTCATCGGTAATATCAATTGGAAATTCCTGTTTTGCTTGAATTAACTTGGTGTTCATCATTGTTTCCATTAAAGCATACAGACATTGTTCGAAAGATGCTTCTAATGTGGGACCCCATGCATGTACCCATACATCTGCGGGATGATCTAAAAATTCAAATCCAGCATCTTCTAGTGAATCCGAACTTGTAAAAAAAGATTTCATTAGGGAAGAGAATATTGCACGGATGAAAAATTTAATTGATACATGTGATACCTTG
>CAYRPF010000061.1:10636-21209 GCA_964426185.1 uncultured archaeon
TGTTAATAGGTTTTTTATCTGCGTGTGAATTATTTTGCTTATATTATGAAAAATCGAAAAGTCTTTGTTCTTAACCCCACTCAGTCAAAGCGGTTGATAGCAAAAGGGGTGATCAGCCTTCCTCAAGTTCAACAAGCACTGCATGAGGGTAAAATCTATATCAGCAGAGGTTCCACCAATGCTTACGTTTTAGAAGAATTTTATCAAACTATAGGACAACCTCGTGAATTCAATAAAGGTGATTTTGTAGCAGGTCAAATAGTTCCGAATGGGCCAGAGAAATTCATGAAATGGTGGGTAAATAAGGGCAACCGCTTGGATGAAGTTCTATTTGTGAAAGGAAAACCCGCTAAATTTGAGGATAGAGTGAAAGAAATCCGAAAATTTACTCAAGGAGATCTTTTTATTAAAGGAGCAAATGCTTTGGATCTTCAAGGTATTCCTGCAGTCTTGGTAGGAGGTAAAGATGGGGGAACTATTGGCACGTTACAAGGTATTCTCCAAGCTAAAGGAATTGAAATCATTTGTCCTATCGGATTAGAGAAGTTGGTGTTTCATCCAGTATCGGAAACTCAATTCGTGATGGGAATGGAAAAAATGGATACACCTATGGAAGGAATCCCTTGTGGATTAATCCCCATGATTTCAGCCACCGTTATCACCGAAATTGAAGCTATGGAAGCCTTGTTCGAATGTGAAGTATTTCATGTGGCATCAGGAGGTGTAGGCGGGGCGGAAGGATGTATTAGTTTACTGGTAGATGCATACGATGATGCAGAAATGAAGCGAATAATCAAATTTATGGAAAAAATCGCTCGAGAACCTATATATCAGCCAAATACATGAATTACCTTTCATTGCTTCTTTTCACTTTTTCGTATTTTATTCCCTTTATTTGTTAAAAAATTTTACTCTTTAAATACACCCTCCTTTATCCATAACTTCAAATATAACTTCACAAACCAAACAATCTTCTAATATATTGGAGATTTTCATGCTAAAAACAAATAGGTTTAAATATTCTTTCCTTCAAATCTTATAATATCGGTTTTTATAAAATTGATACCGTTTTTTAGGATTTCATATTTTTCGATTTAATTTCGAGATAAATTTAATAAAACATAACGAGACGAGATGAAAGAACATGGTTGAAGTGGAAAAAAATTATAAGTTGGGCGGTTTAACCGCAATTATTGGCGGGCTTATAGGAATTGGACTGAATTTTTACTTCTTTTTGATTACATATAAACCCCTAATTGCAGCCCAAGCAATTAAATGCGGTCCGGGTTGTGAACTGGTTATAACCTATATGTTAGCCGCTTTCAATGATATCGGTATTATAAGTGGTATTCTTTATTGTATCAGTGCCTTTGGGTTCTTCAATAAAGAGAAATGGGCATATAATCTTGCAGTGGTGGCGAATGTATTAGCTTTATGGACCAGCTTCTGGCCTAATATTCCGATTTTAGATGTAATGGGTGCAGGTTTCACAGGCTTTTTTCCCTATTATATCTTCATCTTTCTACCAAATATATTATTATACTTAATTTTTAATCTATTTGTCGGAAAGCGTAATTGGGGACGGATTTTGGTGGGTTTATTGACCGGAATGGCATTTATTATGGCGTTTATTAACGGAACAGCGAGCCTTAATATTATGTATGTAAAAGGTTTGGCTGATATGGATAATACTCTGTATGTTATGTCAAACCGGCTATTTTGGCTTTCAGCCTTTGGTTTTGGAATAGTTACCATTGGTATCATGTTGAAACCAAAGAAATGGGTTAGAATGCTTGGAATTGCAAGTTCAATCATCAGCATTTTATTTGGAATTCCAATGGGTTATATAACTACCATCACAAAAGGAGAGTTTTCCATGTATTTTGGGGCGCCAGCAATGAGTTTACTCCTATTATTTCTGTTTGTAATACCTACCTTGTGGAATAAAATCCTTAAAACCGATGAAAGTTGAAAGTGAAGAAAAAAGTATTTTTTTTAATTTTTTCCAATCCAAGTATTCAATCGAGATGAAATTAACCAAATAAAGTGCCGTAATTATTAGTAAAATCAAATAAAAAGTAGAGAATTATACCGATACGGCACAAGCTCCGATTCCTATCATTCCAATGAAATTTACAGCAAAGTGATTCAAACCAAATTTGAGTTTTTTAAAAAATCAAAGGAAAAAATGGCGCACGCGATGGTATTCGAAACCATGAAGGCGGGTGCCTACTGGATCTCAAGTCCAGCGCCGTTTTGGCGAAATCATTCGATTTCTCGACCACTTGGCTACGCGTGCATTTTTGATTGATCTTATTTAAAGGTGATTCCGATCTACGATTAAAAAGTGGGCGATTTTTAATAAATTTTTGTCTCAGTGAATTATTTGAAAAAGGAAACGATGGATTTTTGCTTAACACGAGGATTATCGGTGAGATCTTTTACGTTACGTTCAATCAATTTCCATCGTTGTTCTGTATAATCTCCCAAAGCAAATTCACGAATAAAAGATTGGGCTTTGGACAAATATTTAGTAATTCCTCCTGGATGAACAGTCATCAGCAAATCATTCCCACATTTAGTGCATCTGCCCATAAGCGGAATCCTTCTATATTTTGCCCCACATTTAGGGCAACGAAAACTTTGCGTGGAAAAAGCCCGCAGGTTTCCCAATATGTCAGGAGCAAAATGCGAAGAAATTACTTTTCGTGCCACATCTTGGATATTTACTGCTTGAATTGTCTTAGCTAGATAGAGTTGTGATTCAATTTTTTCTTCCATAGTTTCTAGAACGGAGTACATGGATCTTCGAGGGCCTAAATTGATAGATTTGGTGGGATGAGTGAACATGCTACCTTCAAATTGGGCTTCGGTTCCTAAATAATTTGCAAATAATTTCATGTATTTCAATTTGGGTTTACAGAATGTTTGCGAATCTTTATAAAATTGAAGCGGATATTGAGCCATGTAATCTACATTATGACTTTCTCCGTCCACTTCACGGGGATCCAACAGTAAGGAAATAACTAAAGGAGCGTCCATCTTTCCACCGAGAGAAGATGGAAGATAATAGAGTGAGAAATTCAGCAAACATTCTAGCAACAACATAATTCCATCTTCATCACCATCGCAGTTATGAGTAAGTATATACTCGTTAACTAACAATGTGTGATGGGGTGAAACTTCCAGAGAGTAGACATATTCATTTTCACGTGAAACTATTTCAATTTCACAAACCGGAATTAATAAATTATCTCCGAGCATGGTCATATCTCTAAGATTATCACTTAAACCATCCACCAACTGCTTAACTGCATTATTTTTCCGTGTGGAAGTAAACCCAACTGAATTTTGAAATTTTTGCACATCTTCTCCATATAATCTCAAGTTATATTCAACGATCCCATTTTTTTCTAAAGATTTAATACTTCCAAAGATTCCATATCGGAGTAGACAAAAGTCTAGGTCAGATGCCAGTTTGCGGCTGAAAGAAGAACAATATATCTCGTTCTCAGAATCAACTGAACCATTTCCGCTGAAGTATGCGGCTAACATAGGCTTTATTTTATTTAAGGGGAGATTTTTGATGAAATCGGGAATAAATTTATCTCGAGATTTTGAACGAAATCCCAAGATGTCTGTGAAAAAGGAATGAATGGTATGGGAACTTATAGTAACTTGTCCAAGTTCGATGTGAGATTTAAAACCTTCTCCGAAAACTTCTGTAATACTGGCTAAAATATCATTTTTAATATCATTTCCAACATCATCTTCTATTCCTGCAATACTAACTTGGTCGGTGAATTCTGTGCTGTGAGCATATCCTTGCAGTTTTAGACTTTCGGATAAATAATATCCAATTAACTTCATTAAGGCTGAGTTGACCCCAATTTTACGTGGGATGAACGTGTGGTCTTGTTTGAAGCCAATGGAGCAATTCGGTACATCTTCCATTTTTTTTCCCGTGAGTTCTAATAACCTGAGTAAAATGTTGAGCGGTATGGTATCGTTTGAGTCGGAGTAATTAGAGAGTGTTTCTTTATGAATATCTAATCTGGAGGCGGTTTCTTGGAGTCCATGGATTTCTACTAATGATTTAACGAACGTACGCAACCCTCGTAGCATTATTGTATCCCATATAGATTCAAAATCTGGATCTTGGTATCGGTAAAATAAATCCAATTCATCTATATCGATAGTGGGGATGGTTAAGCGAGGTAAGACAAAATAATCCCCTTTTTTGACCTCTAATGCTTTTATGGTTACCAGTTTTTGGTCCCGAGAAACTAAAACTTGGTGATCAGGAGTTACCTTAAAACTACGCCCAGTGCGAAGTCTAAATTGAATAAGTGTGTCAGTTGATGGTACTTTCATCACACGTTGAATCAGTGCAGGAAGGGTTTGGTGAGTGTTAGGATCAAAGGAAAGGACTTGTACCTCTTTGAGATTTTTATTTTTCACAAAACCTTGTTCTTCGGATTCCTCTCCACCGAATAAGTCTTCATAGAGTTTTTCAAACGATATTTGTTTGGTAAGACCATTTTCTATAATAGTTACCTTTGTCTGAGGTGGAAAACAATTTCTTCTTTTTGCAGCATGCCAATATGGGTGGGCATATCCAGATTCAGCATATGTGAATCCGATTAGTCGCCCAATGATTCCAGCCGAAGTGTGTGGAGCTAAACCTACCATGTAATGTCCTATCAGATCATACTTAGTTTGAACGTTGTAAAAGCGTGGTTGATGATACAAGTATTCTAATTCATCATCTACAAAATTCGCCACTTTGACAAAATAATCTCCTAAATGATGGGTGAGTAGCACATCTTGAACTTTTAATTCAATAATTTGGGCTTCACTGGAAATAGGTTCGCCGTAAATATCTACATCATAACCCAATTCACGAATAGTGTCCACACTAGTATCTATTTCTTTGCAAGTAAAATGAGTTAGGGGGATATCTGTAGCATCGGCCCGAATAGTTCCATCTTTATAGACAAAAACATCGTTTATGGCGCGCAAAATACCTTTTTCAATGGGTTCTGGAATTTTATACTCTGATGACATTCCTTTTACTCCTTTAACGGTAGGAATAGTTTTTGGTATTTTTGCTGCAGCGGCCTCAAAATAGCGTTTAAGCGAAAAACTTTTGATTGAAGTAGAACTAAGAAAACTACCACAGTTGGGGCAATTTAACGTTTTTATATCATAGAGTCGGTTACATCGGGGGCAAATTTTCTGTAAAATTGTCTGAACATGACAAGAAGGACATTGATTTAAAAAGGTAACAGATTTACATTTAGGACAAATTTTTTGACAAATCTCTACTTTAATGCTTGGAACCCCGATAGCATTTTGCAAACTCCTTTGTAATTTTGAATCATGACCGATGGGAAAAAGAGAGTGGACTGGAGGTTTCATTTTCCGTTCTTTTGCCTTTTCTGGCCGACCCATACGACTTCCCATATAGTATGGGGCTTTATCTGGCACAATTAAAGTAGTTAAATAAGGAAACAGTTCTAATGCAGTTTTTTTTAACGTTAATTCGGATATAGAAGAAATATTCAAATTTGCAACACGAGAAGAACCAAAACCAAAAATTTCAAAGAAAACGAATGCGCGATCAGGATCTAACCATAGACCTGTTTCTCGAACTTGATGAATAACAAACCCATTTTCCATGGCATTTTTAACTTCATGACTATTTGGGATAATTAACCCTTCGTGTAGGATTTCTTCGAGTTTTAAATAAGAAATTTTTACTCCTGGAAGATCTTTCACATCTACCTTTAATAGTTGAGAAAAACCTTCAGCTAAAGCATTTCTAATGGAGAGTAATTCTGTACCGTTAACATTCCCCCAATGATCCAAATATCGAGGATGAATGCCAACTTGATAATTAATTGCTAATTCAACTGCTTCCCTGCTTGAAGGAATGTTATCAAACGGATTCTTAATAAACTTGAGTAAATTTTCCATAGAAAGGTCATCAATCTTTGTTTTTCCTTCATTTTTCGAAAGATCATGTTTTTTTTTTACATTTTCTTCCAATTCGACTGCCCACCATTCTTCCACATAGCCAGATGGTAAAACAATATGATTATTCTCAACAAATTCACCGTATCCAAACAGCATGTCTCCGAGAAATAATATTTTTTCGGCTAACTTCTTCTTTTGAATATTAATGGCATCTTGATAATTCCACAATTGTTTAACTTCCCCTGATTTAAGCAAAACAATTGGTGGTTCAACTGAGGTTACTGGCATGGTAGAACCACTCTTTCCTGGGCGCTCTATTCTAATTTGAGTTCCGATAGCCATAAATTCATTTAAAAGAAACATGGTAGAAGGGTGGATACCACATGCTGCTAATCCAGTATTGCGAGATCGGCCGTATCGAATACGATGACCTCCTATTTCAGAAGGATTGGCAAATACTGGACGTCCTGCAATGATATCAGCAATATATTTGTCCAATGGAGGGTTTTTCTTTGCTAATTCTTTGTATCGTAATTGCACTGGGGTTAATGGTTTTGAATTAGTGGTAGAGTTTTCTTCCAATAGAGGTCCGATTTCTCTTACTTTTTTACCTTTATAGGTATCTCCTCCGTAATCTTTTGCTTTGTCTTTTTCTTGAAGTTCCGTTTTATTGGAAGCATGACCAAGTTTTTTCAATTCACTTAACCATTCCCAACTGGGAATATTTCGTTTTTCGATGATTCTAAGTATTTTTTTGGATTTGAGCAAAACACCATCATTTAAGACTAAGCAAGGTCCACCTCGAACAAAATTCGTTTCAATTCGGGGTAAATCCCGATGGGCTGAAACTTCGCGTTGTTCTGTAGGATCTCCATTAAGTTCAACCGTTAAATGTCGAATGGCGAATCCAAGTTCTTCATTGGTTGAGGGATATTGAAGATTCATTATCCGATCATACAATTTTACCTCTTCAATAAATCTAGCTACTTCATCTTCGGTAGCAATCCATTTAGCAATTCCCATTTTCTGGCGAACGTGTTCAGCACACAAGACTGCAAAAGCTTGTACTGTTCCTCCTGCAGCCCGAATTGGACCTGCAAAGTACAATGCTAAGTAGGGCTCGCCCCCTAACATGTTTTCTCGAATAATTACTTTTGCAATTCCTTCTAATGGTGCGGAAACGACTCCTTCTGTTTTAATGGCTAAAGCCAAGCGGATTGCACGATCAACTTTTTCATCTCGTGAAAATTCGCCCAATTTATCTTCTATTAACCAGTCCATTGATCGGAAACATAGTTCATCTTGATCTGCACCTTCTTCCTTCCATTTTCGTAGAAGATCCGCAATTCCAGGGGGTCCTACCAATTTTTCTACCCGTCCTGCCATATCTCGCGCTTGAGGTGATTCCACATTTGGAACTGGATCAACTCCTATTTTACGCGCTTTTTCTGCAAAAATATAAATTTTTTCCACATCACGTTCAATACGGGCAAAGTATTTGCGGTATTTCTCACTCATAACTACGGGCATGATAATCAGGTTGTTTTAATAATTCAAATGGAAGATCTTTAACTTGAATATATCAGAAGTAAAATCTTTGTGGGTTAAATGTTATATTAATTCGACGTTAATATCAGAATAAAAAAGGAATCACAGTGATATAACTTTAGAAGATCTTTCACAAAATATGGAAAAATTGAAAATCATGACGCTTTCGGAACAAAACCAAAATCAAGATATAGCACGCTTGTTACAAGTGATTTTGCAGTCAAAGGTGAATATTGATCCTTATGCATTATGGTTTTTGAGCCGATTAAAAGTATCTGACTCTGATCTCGAAGAATTTTTGCAGCATATTGCTTTTTTGCCCCATTTTTCTTCCTACATTTCCTACGATTTTTTAAAAGAAGAATGGTTGCTCTTTCAGAAAAAGAGAAGTAAAATTCATAAAACAGATAATAAAGACAAAGAATCTTCAAATATTGAAGAAGCAAAAACACTAAAGAATTCTTCCATGCAGATTTCAACCCCCAAAAAGCAAGAAGTAGAAACCAATTCTGGAGATAAAGAAATTATCGATCCAGAATTTGATTTTGAATCTGCTGAAGTGGATGAAATCTTGGGGGAATCTTTTTCAAAAATATTACCTTCATCCCTTAAAGCGTCAAATACTCAAAGGAAACAAACAATTTTGGCTCCAAATCCTAAAATTCCAGTTGAAAAAAATCCTCTATTGCGTAAACAAGATCAAACAGATCATGAACTTAAAGGATTAGATGCTCCTGAATCAATTGATATTAATCCCGAATTGCAAATTTTAGATTTGAAGACATCTTCCCCGAACTCAGATCAAGTAGAACATTTAAAAAATATGGTAAATTCGACTCATATTGCTCAAATCTCTCCTAATCAAATACAATCTAAAAAAAATAATCTTGAACCTTCTGCAGAGAAATCATCTAATCACCTTAAAGAAGAAGAATCGAGTAAAGTAGAAAGAATTCATTCCCAAAAGAGAAAATCGTGGGAATCATTGGAAATATCGGATTCCTCAAAATTATCATCCCTAAAATCTGGGACGTCCATGTTTAAACCAATAGCTGCTGAATATGATGCGGAAATTAAAATTCTTAAAGATCCCACTGGTAAATTGTATACAGAAGGAAAAATCTCGGAATTTCTTAAAGTCCAACAAGATAAATTTGAAAAACTATCAAAAATCTTGCAAAAAAGGCCAGAATCTGGCGGTGTTCTTCCCATAAATATGATAAATCGCTTAGAAAATTCAACAGAGATTAAATTTATCGGAATGGTAAGTGAAAAACGCTTAACCAACGCAAAAAATTATCTCATTCAGTTCGAAGATCCTACCGGCGATTGTATGGCGCTTGTTCAGCAGAAAAAAACCGATGTCTATAAACTTATTGATTATTTACTCCCTGATCATGTGGTAATTGTGGATGGCTTTTTAAGTGTGAATGAAAAGACCAATTCTAGAATAATTTTAGTTAATGATATCATTTTTCCCGATTCACCTAACACTCATACAGTTCAAACTCCAGAAGAAGATATAGCAATGTGCTTGATTTCTGACACTCATTTTGGGAGCATTGAATGGCTGGAAAAAATATGGTATCGTTTTGTGGATTACTTAAATTGTCGAGTAGGTAATCATCGTCAAAGGACACAAGCAGGAAAAATAAAATATTTATGCATTGCAGGAGATATTGTTGATGGGATTGGCGTTTATCCCAATCAAGAAAAACATTTACGTATAAAGGATATTTATCAACAGTACGAAGCATGTGCATCTTATTTAACAGATTTACCAGATTATATAGAAATCATAATAATCCCCGGAGATCATGATGCGGTGCGAAAAGCAGTGCCTGCTCCCTCTCTACCAAAAGATTTTGCAGAACCTCTCTATAATCAAGGTTATACCATGCTGGGTAATCCAAGTATGGTTAGCTTACATGGAATTAAAACCCAGTTATTTCACGGGACTTCATTGATTGACCTTAATATGGCAATTCCAGGAATGTCGAATGAAGATCCTTTTGGAACGATGAAAGAATTCATACGAGCGCGCGATTTAGTCCCAACTTATGGGAAAAAGACCGAATTTGCTCCAGTTGAAGAAAATTGGTTTGTGTTAGATGAACTTCCAGACGTGTTACATACGGGACATCTACATAAAAATGGTTACGGGAAATATCACGGAATTTTGTTGGTTAATTCTGGTTGTTTTCAAGATCAAACCGAATTCATGGATAGTCTTGGGATTATTCCAGATTATGGAAAGCCTACCGTGGTTAATATGAAAGGAAATCTCACTCCAAAGGTAATAGATTTAGTTGGTGACATGTAAAATGGTGCTAAAAACACCCAATACTTTAGATCAATTAATATTATATTGGTGGAAAATTATTGACCGCCCACAGATCAGTCGCGATGAATTACAAAATTTCATTGCTTTTGAATTATTTACTCTTTCTCTTGAAGAAACAAAGCATAAAATCCAGCAGGCTATCGATCAAAAGTTGCTCCAATATGATCCTTTAACTGAAATTCTTCAACTTAGACCTTCTCTTCAGACGGAATTTGAAGCATGGAAGAATGAAGGAGTGAAAAAAACCAAAAAAATGCTAGAAATTTTGCGAAAACCTTGGCGAAAACCGATTGAATTTGATGAAAAGGATTATTATAACATTTATTATCACGATTTGGTTGATCCCACAATAGATAAAAGGACTTCAAATATTATGTCATCTGCGATCGAACTGCAAAAATTGGATTTTAATTCAATCATTACGGGAAAGATAAACGGTTTTCCGTTTGAAATAAACCTAGAAGAAAAAAGAATCGTTCATAGATGTCCTGACTTCACCCCATTTCGCATCCAAGAAAAGAGTTTTTGTCCCCATCTCGCCCGGTTAATTATGAAATTAAATTTTAAAAATAAAGATGAAACTCTAAAATTATTGAAAAAAATTGTCCAAAACAAAAACTTCTGGGAATTTTCAAATTCATTTAAGTGAAAAAAATTTTAGCCTGAGGGGTAGTGCCCATATTTAGAGATAAATTTCAATTT
>CAYRPF010000062.1:0-21020 GCA_964426185.1 uncultured archaeon
AAATTGATGTAATCGCTGCGGGAACTACAGATGACACCACTACAGATGACACCACAACAGATGACACCACTACGGATGACACCACAACAGATGACACCACTACGGATGACACCACAACAGATGACACCGATAATGATGATTTATCCTTTGGTATAAACAACATTCCTGGTTTTAATCTCTGGATTCTCGTATTAGCGGTTTCTATCACAGTTATTATTATTTTATGGAAAAGAATTGAGCGTTAAGCACAGATAAGCAATTTTTTTCCAACTTTTTAATATCTTTCCGATTTTTAGCTTCATTAGAATTTTTGGATTATTTCAGAAATTATAGAATAAAACCGATTGATTGCAGCCTTTTTTCCACAAATTTCAAATACCGAGGATAACACCAAGAAATAAATCGCATTGGAGAATTTTCAAGGGTAGAGCGTTCCAAAGCTTTAAAGTAAGGGTATTGGTTTTTATGCAAAATGAAGTTCATAATTAAACGTGAAATTCGTCCATTTCCATCTTCAAAGGGTTGAATGAACACAAATTTATAATGAAAGACCGCAGCCAGAAAAGAAGGATTATATATTTCTCGATTTACATTATACCAATCAAATAATTCATTTAGCAAAATATCCAATTCATCACGAGATGGTGGTGGGACATAGTTGCTTCCATAAATAAAAACAGGCCCGTTACGAATTTGTCCCGCATGATCTGGATGGATTTTTTTTTATTATGATGTGCAATATAAGTTGACTTTTTAAATTTTAACCCTTATAATGTAAAAATATTAATTTGAAATTTATGATTTGTAAGGGTTTATTTCTATTTTGCATCTCTGAAATGCTGGAAAGCTGCAAATTGGTAAATAGGAAAAAAAGAAAACAGAAAAGTGGCATGAAAAGAAGAAAAAATAATGGAAAATCTTGATATATTTAGAAAAATTATTCCTGAATTTTTAGATTATTCCTAATTTCTTGCCAACCTTTTCGATGGAAGTAAGGGCATAATCCAAATCTTCTTTGGTCAACAGGGCATTCATCTGTACCCGAATTCGGGAAAGTTCACGGGCTACCATTGGAAAAACTATAGGTGTTGTAAATATATTCTCCTCCTTGTAGAGAGTATCTGCCAAATTTTGAGCTTTTCCGGGTTCTCCAATAATTAATGGAATAATTGGTGTGCATGAATTTCCTGTATTAAAACCCAAATCTTGCACTTTTCCTCTGAAATATTCAGTATTTTTCCATAATATTTCCACATGCTCTGGTTCTTCCTCAATTACACTTATTGCAGCATCTGTTGCGGCGATAATAGCAGGAGGATGTGCAGTACTTAAGAGATAAGAACGGGATTTATTGCGAACATAATCAATTAATGCCTTTGAACCTGCCACCGAACCACCGAAAACTCCAAATCCTTTACTCAAAGAACCACCTTCTACATGAACTTTACCTTGCAAGTTAAAATGAGCCACAATTCCTCTTCCGTTTCCTAACATTCCTTCTCCATGACAATCATCTACATAAACCATTGCACCGTACGGTTCACATTTTTCTACAATTTTATCTAAAGGTGCCATATCACCATCCATGGAAAAGACTCCATCTGTAATTACCAAAATTCGGCGCGCATTATCAGCATCGGCAATTTTTAATTGCTTTTCTAAATCTTCCATATCATTATGTTTATAAACTCCACGTTTTGCGCTTGACAATCGAACTCCGTCAATGATGGAGCCGTGATTTAATTGATCGGAAATAATATAGTCACCTTTCCCAACCAATTGGGGGATAACACCTTGATTAACCGCAAATCCTGTTTGAGCAATTAAAGCAGCTTCTACATGCTTAAACTTTGCTAAATGCTCTTCTGCTTTTCTGGTTAAATCGAATGTTCCTGCGATAACAGGAACAGCTCCGGCACCCACTCCGTATTTCTCGATGGCATCTAGTGCTGCCTTACGGACTTTTGGATGAGTTGCCAAACCTAAATAATTATTAGTGTTTAACATTAAGACTTTTTTCCCATCTACTATTGTGTGAGCTTGTGAAGCCCCTTCTAAATGGCGAATAACCCAATTCAAGTGAGAATCATATAAATGTTTCAATTCTTCATGCAAAAATGCTTCTGGATCTCTTTTCATATGTAATCCTTCCGAAAGTTAGTATTGAATAATTTGGTAGAAGATCTATATCAGCAATCTGGAAGATGTAACTACCCTATTGATTGCAATTATCATTTACTCCACACACAATATTAACTTTGTCATATTTTCGAGTGGAACTTATTCCCACAGAACTCAATCAGAAAATGCACTGAATTACATATCTCCATTACTGAGAAGTAGATTGATAACAACATTTTTATGGAACGCAACGCTTGATCACCCACTTAATGGGTATTCTGCCAAATTCTTATGGTTATTCATGACCCATTGGTATTATCACCTAACAAACTCATCAGTTGAGATTACCGTGCCCAAAATTCTTGTAACTGGGGCTTTAGGCCAAATTGGGAGCGAATTAGTTCCCATGCTACGCAAAAAATATGGAAATGAAAATGTTATTGCCACCGATATTCGCCCTAATCCACCTATCTTCATCACTAATACAGGTATATACGAAATCTTGGATGTTTTAGATGATGCTCGTTTAGAAGAATTGATCCAAAAATATGAAATTACTCATGTATATCATCTAGCAGGTATATTATCGGCCACGGGTGAAAAATTTCCACAGAAAGCATGGGATCTGAATATTAACAGTTTATTTTCAGTTTTAGAACTTGGTCGAAAATATGGATTCAAGCGAATTTTTTGGCCGAGTTCAATTGCTGCTTTTGGACCTACTACCCCGAAAGACAACACCCCAAATGATACGATTCTTCAGCCGAATACCATGTATGGGGTAACCAAAGTATCAGGAGAACTTTTATTAGAATATTACTGGTATAAATACGGATTAGATACGCGATGCATGCGATTACCTGGAATAATCAGTTCAGAAACACCTTGCGGCGGTGGAACCACGGATTATGCAGTCGAAATCTTTTATGAGGCAATAAAACATAAGAAATATACTTGTTTTGTTGGACCAGAAACAAAGCTTCCGATGATGTACATGCCTGATCTGTTGAATTCAATAATGATGTTGATGGAAGCAGACAACTCAAAATTGAAACATCATGTTTTCAATATTACAGCCATGAGTTTCACTGCTCAAGAATTAGTTTCAGAAATTCAAAAACACATTCCAGATTTTACCGCAGAATATAAACCTGATTTCCGCCAATCTATTGCAGATTCTTGGCCCCGTTCAATTGATGATAGTGCCGCTCGTGAAGAATGGGGTTGGAAACATGAGTTTGGTTTACAAGAAATGACAAAAGATATGATTGAAAAATTAGAAAAAAAAACTAAAATCTTGAACCCTAAGCGCTAATTGCCATTTTAAGAGAAATCCATCTATCCATTAGATAAACGCCCAAAAGAAAAAAAAAAATGACCGTCAACACGGTCAGCAGATATCATTCACCCTGAGGGGGAATGAATGTGATATTTTATTTTTATTCTTCTTTGATAAATTCGCAATCTTGTAAAATCTCTGTAATATCTGCCACGGTTAATCCAGAATTGCTTTCATTAGCTGCTTGATACAAGTTATTTTTACAAAAGACACAAGAACTTACCATCCACTCTGAATGAGTTTCTTCTGCTTCTTTTAATCGATCTGCTCGTAATATCTCTACACAATTTGAAGACTCACCCAAGCGATTCGTGGCGACAGTTGTGGCAAGTTCTCCATAAAGAGTTTTTACACCTCCCCCTGCACCGCAACATCTTGACATATTTCGAATGTGCTTCATTTCCACCAATTTTACGCCCTCGATCATCTTAATTAATTCTCTAGGTGGATCATAAACACCCATATATCGTCCTAAATGGCAAGGATCATGATAGGTAACAACAAGAGGATCTTCTTTTGTTCGTTTAGTATATTTTATGTTGATGTTGTGCTCTTTCACGTATTTCGGAACGAATTCCGCCATATGGTAAAGGTTGAATCCTAATTCCTCGCCTAGCAATCTGGGATATTCCAAAGATAATGTTGAAAAACAGCCAGAACATGAAAATACAACATCTTCTACCCCAAAATCACGAATCATTTTAGTATTATGCTTAACCAAATCATGAATATGGTCTTCTAAACCAGTTCGATATGATACGGAACCACAACACCATTCATTTGGAAACAGAACAAACTCAATACCAAGCTTTTCTAATATAGTACACGTGGCAATAGCTAGCTCAGTATTCCTAAATGCTGAGGTACAGCCCACGTAATATCCTACTCGATACTTTTTCTTCTCAGAACCTGTTTCGATAGCCTTCAAAACTTCTATACCGCGTTTTAATGCTTTTTGTGCAGGAACACAATCCTTCGTCCAATTAAATCGATCGTCTGGATTTTCATTATATGGATTTTTTAACTTTCCAACCCTTTCATCCAAAATACCCAATTTCCTAGGAAGAACACCTTTGTGAATGGCATCCTTTCGAAATTTTTGAAATACTTTGACTGTATCTATCCCTACGGGGCAAACTTCGCGACAATTCCCACATAGAGTACAGCGAAAAATACTATCCACAATTCCTTCCTTGTCGAAGCTTATTTCTTTATTGGCCAGTGCCTTGAGGATCCTGTTACGACCTCCAGCATAATCTAACTCACTATACGTCACATCGTAAACCCGGCAAACACTTCGACAATACCCGCATTCTACACATCGTTGGAAATCATCTGTTAATATGCGAGGTTCGAGTAAATTATCTCGGTGTGGAGAAAATAGACCTGCTACGGGGGGACCAGTGGTAACTATGTTTTTAACATCACTACTTTTATCTTTACTCATTTTTTTCACTCCTTCACTTTTAACCCAATCTATAAAGGAACTTTGCAATTGCAAATAAGAGTTGAACCCTCCAAAATTTCATTTTTGCTTTAATAAATCGATATGAATTAACCAAATCGTCTGGATCAAGCTTTTCTTTCAATTTTTTCATGTATTCTACCTTTTCGCGGTTATATTTCAGAAAATAGAAGGTATTAACCACTCCGATAGAATAGAGGCTATCTTGTTGGCTGAAAGCAAATTTGGCTAATTTATTAAAACCTGCTTTAATCCCAAAAAATTCTCTAGAATTATCGATATCAGACAGCCCAAAAATCTTTATTCGATTACATCCTTCGACCCCGGCCATAATGTAAAAGGCATTTTTATAGTCAACATTCTTGATTTCTTTAGCATATTTCTCGTAAAATGCTTGGCATCTCTCATCAGCAATCCAATACTCTTGAAATACAGGATTTCGACATAGTCGACCCAAATTTAATTCTGTATCTGCTATATCTCTCCATTTCTCCTTTAAATACCACTCTTCAGCACTAAGTCCATCATATTTTTGGGCGATTTCTTTAGCATAAGCTATTGCTTTTCCAGTTTGTTCCGGATTGTCTAAAAATACACCATATACAAAGAAATTTCGGGACGGTAATGTCTTATGAGCCAATTTTTCAAATTTCTTATTTGAAAGTGAAAGGAAAAATGGTTTATTGACGGTATTCTCTTTCAAACCCAAATAATACTCAAATGCTTTACTGAAAGTTTTGAAACCATATCCGACTATTTCCAGCGATGTACTCATATGGGTAATTTTCATTTCTACTTCTGCAATGGCACCATAAATACCTAGAGATCCCACGATATCATCCAGTTTTAGTTCTCCTTTTGATTCTTCAGAAATTTGCTCAATTGTGCCATCTGGTTTAACAATCGTAACAGATAAAATCGAGTCTCGGATGCTCCCGTGCTTCAGAACCCCGATGCCTGCTTTACCAGCAGAAGCAACATAACCACCAAGACATGATGCTTTGTAACTGGTAGGATAACAAGTTGGGGCTAAACCATAATCAAGTAGTTTTTCCATGAGTTTCAACCATGAAATACCTGCATCACATTTCACTATCATATTGTTCACATCGATTTTATGCACAGAGTTCATCCTTCGTGTATCGATGATTGCTCCTCCTCTGGTTGGAGAACTCGCCGAAAAACAAGAAGTTGCAGCCGCTCGAATGGTGACAGGAATTGAATATTCTCGGCATTTCCTCATAACTTTCGAGAGCTCTTCCGTGTTTCTTGGGCGTATAACAAAGCTCGCCCGAAATTCTTCTTTAAATTTATAGTGATATTTCGGTAGAAGAGATAGATCACTGGAAGTTACTTCAATCTCGTAAGGGTCTGTACTGAAATCAGAAGGAGAGATGATCTCTTGCATTTCTTTAGTAAAGCTTTGAATTTGTTCCAATTTTTGTGTTTTATCCATTTTTATCATCTCTTTTTATACGTTCGTAAATTCAATAAAAAATCCTAAAAGATAAGCCAACCACCAGCAACCTAGGGTGGTATATCCTGTAACTTTTGCCAGTCTTCGCTGGCCTGATAGCCCGAATAAGGCGCTAGCAAATCCGAATGTCAAGCCCATGGCCCCACAAATTATATGTAATGCATGAATCCACCCTGAATAACCCTTCATGATTTCTTGGCTTAACGAAAACAATAAGAGTACATTTAGAAATGTAATTATCCATGCACCTCCAGCGCTAAAACCATGATATAATGTGAACTTTGGTTCATTATAGATGACGATAATAGTTCCTATGGTGACTAAGATTAATGCAGGGAGACCCAACGTTGAGCCTAAATGAAGACTGTCATATTGAATAATTCCATCAACCCAAATTTTTATTGCTATAAAGAATAGAAAGAAATAAAACACGGCAAGAACCCCAAGGAAAATACCCTTATTAACATCTTTTTTAAGGTGTTCTGATAATAAAATCCCGCTAATAGTCACAATCATTATACAAATTGTGATTATGAATAACCAGATTTCAATTAGGTTCAATGCTACAACTGTAATTTCATATACTCCAATTACAAGTAAAGCTAAAAGCAATAACATAAGAGGGGTGATTAGAAGAATCAATTGCTTTTTCTTATCTCCTCTTTTGAAATAGTCTATAAATAAAATTGTTCCAAGTAAAATCAACATAATTGCAATTGTAATAGTAATTTGAACAATTCTAAGCGGTTCTAATTCTGTTATGTTTACCATGATAATTCCCTTCTTTTAATCTGAATTCTCCTTCATTAATTTTCGTTTTTTTATATAAGATCTAAAGACAATGAAGATTCCCAATACAAATCCTAGGATCATAATCCAAACACCAACAAATGTCCAAATCATGGTCGGATGTAGGCCGTCTTCAACAACGTCAAATGGTGAACGCATCATATATGCATTGGCAGCTGTGAAAGCCCAAGTTCCCCCAATCCCCAATAACCATGCGGAGATTGTTTTTAATTTGCTTTTTTCTCGGTGAAAATGATTAATTATAATTAAAATTAACAATTCCGCCAGTAATACCGCAAGAACATGCCAATGACCAACGTTAAAATCATATTCAACATCGAACCATTCGTGCAATCGATAAATTTCCCTTGTTTGGAGGCCAACGATAATACCACAAATGGTGACGACTATTTGGGCATAGAGATAGATCCAATATAAATTAAATAATACTGGATCTCCAAGCATACCTTTCAATTTGGTACCAAAAGAGGCAGATTCATATTTTTCTCCTAAATAATCTTTTGAAATCTCTATTAAGCCATTTACAGAGAGAGCAATGGTGCAGAGAATTAGTATTCCTGCTCCAACCCAGATTAAATAATGGTTTAATACCCATGCGCCGTAAGAAATACATAGAATTCCAATTGGACATAAGAAGAGCATGATTTGATAAACTTTGCCTTTAATTTTAGAAATTTTATAACCAATCATGGTAATCATGGCCGCAGTTAGAGACAGCTGAATATGAAGATGAGATACAATAAACTCTTCTGGATAGTCGTGATGTATAATTTTAACTACTTCTTCTGCGAGAAATGCATCTTGATTTAGCCTTTCTAATCCCCAAATTGAATTTGTAAAAACTTCCATCCCCGCCAGCGCTCCATAAGCCACAGAAACAAGGACACAAAATGCTAGAAGGACCATAGAATAATTTTCAAGATCTAAACCGTAGAATAGTGCCCCCTCTGTCGCTTTCTCTGGATCTGGAAATTTATTAGGCACAGGCCATGATGCAACGATAAAAAGAACTCCACCAAAAAAGACCAAAAACAACCCAAAGATGAATAATTCATGAAAAACTCGAATCCGAGTATAAGCAAAAATTAATCCACAAATTCCAGACACGAACGAGCCACTTACTATTGTTACTTTCATGCTGGGAATATATTTTTCTCTTACCTCAAAGTATTCTAAACACCAAAAGGTGGTTTCGGCTACAAAAGGTGTTGCAATTGAATGGTATATCAAAACAAGCCGGGCAGATCTTCCCATGATTGCATCATCGTAGATGTTGAATAATGGATCTCCTCCCCAAATAAAGGATAATGGTTCAGAAAAAGTGAGAAGGAATAAAACTTGACAACTTAACAAGATAATCAAGCTGATGTGGATTTTATCAAAATTATATCGCTTCTCTTCCTTTAATACTTGAGTTTCCATAGGGCTTTCTATCGATTCGTTTGGAGAAACGGGTTTTTCTTCCGTGATCTCCTTCACTATATTGGTATCATTAACTGTCATTTAATGCTTCACTCCTTTTTGTCTTTTTCTAGCAATTGTGCGCCTTATCACCAAGGGGATCATTACAATTACAGAACATACCAAAGTTGGGACAACTGCTTCTATAATATGATGTTCTGGGTCATACCATGGATGCCCTGAAATTAAAGTCTGAGTAAAGCTACCGTTCATATTGCAATATGCAGTAACTACAACTAATGTCCATTCAGGGCATTCTATGGTATAATTATAATGAATGATTAGATCTTCAGCTTGGCTTGTATAATTTACTTCTAGTTTTAAAGTTTTATTCATTTCGTTAAGATCTATCACGTCGAAGACATCTCCTTCTTTAATCTTTATTGTTCCGAATCTTTCGATTTCTCCTTCACCCACAATTTCACGACTAGGATCTGATGTGAATTCTTCTATCAATGAATCCGGAAGTTGACAAAATTCAATTTTCACCTTGTTTATGTAATGGCGACTTGAATTTGATATACCATGTACAATATAGACGCTTAAGACTTGATCATCTTCATAATACTTAAGATCTATATATCTGGGATCATGGGCGCTAATATTCTTAACACCGGTGGTAAAACTGATGATCATTATGAAGAACATAAGCGAAACCCATATCTTTTTTTTATTTATTTTCATTTTCCTTTCCTGTTTAAATGAATTTTTGTAAATGTTTAAAGTTGAAATTTATGCTAAATTTCTTACTCTTATTTGTAATTTTGTATTTATCTTATATATAAGTATTTTTACCAATTTCTATTCATTCTTCATTTATATTCTCTCTACTTTATGGATAATAACTATAATAATTACTTCAACCTATGGGGGGGATCTTTGTAGTTTTTTGTAACTTTATTTCTTCTAACTTAAGGAAATGTTATTATGCAACAATTTTTACATTTTAATGAATAAAATTGAAGCAAAAATGTTATAATTTAAGGGCGAGAATGAATTTTATAATGGAAAAATGGAAAAAATGGCGTTAAATCCAAAATCAACACTTAAAGAAAAATTGTAATGAAATCCCAAATGCACAGAATTAACACAAATGTATTTAACCATTAAAATGTCGGTTATTTCTTGATTTAGATAGATTTTTCAGCAACAAATTAAAATAAGACGTTTCTTTATATAAGATATTAGAAAATAGAAATAAACAAAATCAAAAGTGGGGATTTTTATGCGGTTATTAAAGGATAGGTTTCAAAAAGGTATCAGCGAATCAGAAATAATTAGTGTTTCCTTCGAACCTCGCCAGAAATTCGTTGCCAGTTCCGCTTTTGAAGAACCAGTCCAAGTTTTTCGATATCCATATATGAAATTGTTTAAAAAAATTATCCATCGAGAAAAACTACCGGAAATGAATCAAGAAAATGCACTTATTTATATGAAGCAAACTGGGAAAATTGATGAATCGCAATTGGATAAACTAGAAGCAATCCAAAACAACCAACTTAAATTGAAAGGAAGAATTATCACGGCTTCTTGTATAACTTTCACACCTAACGGTCAATTCTTGGCAATTGGTTACGCTAATGGAGATTTTTTGGTTTACAATACACGCACATGGAAGAAAGTCTTTGAAAATGAATTTAACTCGAAAATCATCGGAATGCGGTTTTTTAATAAAAATAATGACTTGATTGTAAATCTGGCCAATTGGGAAATTATTTTTCTAAATATGACTTCTTGGGAAATTAAGGATGTCAAGCGGGTTTCCACCCAAAACATAGGGGAAATATTAGTTAATGAGAGTAAAACTCTATTGGGTTTAATTGTGGATCGAAAACGAATACTACTGATTAATTATAAGGATGAACAAGAACTCTTCAGATTAAAAGCGCATAATTCAGGGATTAACATGATTCGTTTTTCACCAGATCAGCAAATGATTGCCAGTTGTGGTAATGATGGAAAAATAAGCCTATTTGATGTCAATACTGGCGAAATTATGACCCATTTGATTGGTCATACTGATGAAGTTCATGCATTTGCCTTTTCTCCCAAAGGAAATTATTTGGTTTCAAGTTCGGAAGATAATTCCCTTAGATTATGGGATATTCAAACCTTTAAATGTGTTAAGATAATTAAAAATATCCCAGCGGCCTACACCATGCAAATTCAAGGGCAATATTTAATTTTGGGAAATGTAGAAGGCGGAATAATGATTTTTAAAATGTTTTAACTTTAGATCTTTATATTTCGCTTCTCCTTGTACATTTTACTGTTAGTAAGCTTTGAAGCAAGCTTTATTGTGAAATATGAGCTAATTATTATGATAAGTGGTAATTATGGGTAAACAGCAGAAAAGAAAGAAATCTCATCTAAAGAAAGAAGTGATCTCTAAATCAAAATTACAAAAACAGCAAATAGAAGAAAAACGTGCAGAAACAGAAATTACAAAGCACAATCCATTCAAATTTTCTGCTAAAAATAGCCTAAAACCCGGAAAAATTAATGATATATTCCAAATTGATTTTGATTTTCCTTCCAATTCTTTCCTTTTTAACGAGAAATTTAATTTTAAAGTTCGGTTAACCCTTGCTGGAAAATTTCGAAGCGGTGAAACATATTTTTATAAATTATATTATGTATCACACCAGTCACAACGTTTCATTTTAAATTATGGAAAAAAAAAATTAAAAAGGGAGTTAAAAATAAAAAAAACCTTTCAATTTTCACCCAAATATCCTCCAAGTCCATTGATTCATTTTGAATTAGAACTCTATTCCAATAACATTCTGGTAAAAACATTTTCTTCAGAAGAAATCATAGTTGATATGTCTGACGCAGAACAAAAAATCAAGATTCATGAAATATCTTTCTTTTCTTCGGTGTTAATCCCCGAAAACCCCTTTGTTTTTTGGATCCATGCCAGTTCTTACCCCCTTCCTGAAGCAGTTTCTCTTTCAGTTCATTTTCAACTTCTGGATCATCGCCTATTATTATCAGAAGCATCGTTTCCCCTTAAAATTGGGGGACCTAATGCAGATCACAATTTGGTTGCAAAGTACCCCTTTCAAGTAGTCATACCTGCCATGGAGAATAAGGACAAACGGTTGAAAATTAAGGTGGAGATTCTTGATTCCCAAAAACAATCGGTACTGTTTTCTCAAAAAGAATCACTACCCATGGAAATATCACTAACGGGTCTAAAAATTGAGCACGTAGGATATAAACGTGATATCCCACTTGGTGAAATCGCTTATATGTTGGGAGATATTGTTAATAAAACACCCTATGAAATTAAAGGCAGGGCAAAATTTATTTTTTTCACCACTTCTGGGGACAATGTTCTGTGTTTTGACCGTAAATTCAAGATTCCGGAAAAACAATATGAAAAATTGTCGGAGGATGTTCCTTTACTAGAATTTTTAGGCGGTAAACAATATTGGGTGCACTGTTTGATAAAAATAAAGGCTAATGGAATTTCTTATCGTCTTGAATCAATTTCAGAACCCCGTTTTGCCGTAATATCAAAGATGCCCTCTTTTTTCGCAAAATTGCGGGCTAATTTACCCAAAGAACCTCTTAAAATTAATCAAATAATTCCAGTGGGTATTGACACCCGTATTCGCGCGGAAAATGAGTTTAATCCAGTTTACTGCGAAATATATGAAAATTACGAAAATATCAGAAATAGGAAATTATTCCGATTCAAAATAAAGAATTTTGAAGCAGATCGTTCCAAATTTCACTGGAAAATTCCAGCACAATATGGAAAATATGTACTTCAAGTACGATTTTGGTATAAATACACAAAGATTGATTCCGCGAATATTGAAAGCAACAAATTAGAATTTACCATCTTTCCGTAGTAAAGTGTAAATTGAATCGCTTCCTTTTTTTTCTTAGGATGACAGATCCCACCGCACTTGGATTTCATTATTTAATTGAACTGTATGAATGTAACCCCACCAAAATTCAAGATGGGGATTGGTTAGAAGACTTAATGACAAAAACTGTCCAAAAAAGCCAAGCACATGAAATTGGCCGCGTATTTCATCGATTTTCACCCCATGGTGTCAGTGGTGTGGTTTTAATCTCCGAATCTCATTTTTCCATCCATACTTGGCCGGAACATCAATATATCGCGGTGGATTTATTCACTTGTTCCGCAGAAACAAATGTTTCAGGCGCTTATGCCTATTTGATTAAGGAATTAGAAGCTAAACGCTATTCAATCACTGAAATAAAACGTGGTATCGAGATTAACCTGAGCTCATAAAAATTTTAAACACTAAAAATGTTATTTTTCTTATGCCATCGATTATTATAGAAGGACCAATTCTGCATGATTTGGACCAAAAGCGTGAATTGGTAAAGAAAATCACCGAGATCGCTGAAGAAATATATCATGTTGATAAATCACACATTACTATTACCATCCGTGGATATCCTCCCGAGGACGTAGGCGTGGGAGGAGTTCTAATCAGTGATCTAAGAGCCAGACGAAATTCCTCTTAGTTGTATTAATAATGCGCCCATTGTCGATTATTGACTTTTTTTACGATTTTTCTTAGCCGATTCATTCTCATCTCAAACCCCTTTTGCCATTTACCCCTTTTGCCATGCAAAAACAAGTGCTTTTTAAAGCATTGAAACAAAAAAAATACATTTATTATGGTTTATGTCCAAATTTAATCAACGATGAGCGAAACCAAGTGCACCTTGACCAACAACCTAATCGAAGGTTTTTTATACGAAATCTTAGATGAATGGAAAGATCTCGACACAATCATTAAAGCACTCCACGAACGATTTGGAGATGATGTATGCGTTCCTTCTGATCTATCCAAGAGCGGTGAACCAAGATATATCAGCAAAGTTAAAAAAACACTCGAGCGAGGTAAAAGAAATAATATCTATGTGTTTGATGAAGCCACTCAACGATATAAAAATAATCAATAATGCACCTTTTGAAAAAATTCGCTGTTTTTTATCCTCCTTGTAATTTGATTAGCGAATTTCAATGTTACCAATTATCACCACTATTCAAGAACAAGAAAACAACAATTTATTTGAAAAAAAAAACGACAATTCCAACCCCATTTATACAAGCATGGTAAAATGCCCAATGTGCCACCAAAATTTAACATACCATATCTCAAATACAACTTTCTGCAAAATACGCAATTTCCCCTCCCCACATGCACTTATCCATGGAGAACCCTCTCACGCTTTAATTATTTATCTGGATCAAAATAGGAAAATTCGTGCCTTCGAAATTGCTAATTCAGTAGAAATTCTCTAAAATTTATTTTATGAAAAACGATAAGTAACCATCCCACTCTCTTCCCCCAAGAGCAATCCAAAATATTTTTGTGTTAAATCTCATTTACATACACACGACCTTACCTAGAATGACGGGTCATTCCCGCCATCCAAGAGTAAAGTAACCATTTCAACGAGGTTATCATTATGGGAGATTACAAAGTTATTATTGATTTCGATGCCTGCACTGGCTGTGGTGAATGCTTTTCCGTTTGCCCAAGTGAAGTGTATGATGAACCTGTGAACGGAAAGACGGTGGTAGCTCGAGAAGATGATTGTGTTGGCTGCCAAGCATGTGTCTCCGCCTGTCCAGAAGAAGCTATCACTATTGAAGAAAACTAAAGTAATGAAATTTTTTTGGGATTTGTATATTTCAAATTTTTTTTAATTATTTTCTTTTCATGCAAAACTCCATTACTAAAAAACAAGAAAAAAATTAGAGATTTGCTTTTTCTGGAGGACATCCGTATTGATCTCGCACTTTACAGCGATCTCGAGTGGATGAGCCTTCACAATCGGCACATTCAACTTCACGAAGCATGTTAAGTATTTCGTCATTTGAGCGGGGTTTAACATCGCTATCATCGGCTAACATTTCATCTTCCATTTCTTCTAGATCTTCTTCAAAACCATCGGGGCCATCTTCTTCTTCATCGATTTCATCGTCCTCGATAGGTGCCTTTTTAGGCTTTGATTTAGCTCCAGTTTTCTTGGTAGATTTCTTTGCAGCGGCGGTGCGCTTAGTTTTCTTCGCGCCTGTAGTTTTCTTTTTCGCCATATATGATGTTATTTAAATAATCAAAAAAAGTTTTGCCTTTCGATCGGTGTATCTGAATAGGATAAATAACACACACATGCTCTACTTTGCTCTAATTTCGATTCTTAAGTGCATTTTGCTAAAAAAAACCCTTAAAGCTCATATTTTTTACTTGAAATTAGAAAAAGAGCAAGGAAATAAAAAAAGAAAAATAGCCTATTTAGACATCCAAATGTAGAACTTTCTGATTACGCGTTGCTCCAGCCGCATAACCACGATCTTTTTGGAATTTACGGCGCAAAGACTGAAATACCAAATCAAGAGGAATGTTCATTGGACAATTTGTTGCGCATCGCCCGCATTCAACACAAGTATCACCCACATGAGTAAATCGGGTCGTGATGAACATGACAGGATCCATGGTTTTCGCTTTCACTTGCGCGGTCAAATTGCAAACTGTACAATAACATACTGCGCAAGATTTTACGCAAATCCCACAACCTGTACACTTGGTTAATAGCATAAACCGATCTTCATCGGCTAAAAATGCATCTAAATCTTTTTCACGTTTGGCTGCGCATCTATCGATGATATTTTGGGCGATATTTTCGTATTTTTCGCCAAGTGCTGCATCGATTGCTTTGGAATCCCACCCTAAATTCTTAATAACATTTCGAGCCCGATCGGATTGAGGGGTTAAAATGTAGTTTTCCGCATCTTCAGAGACGCTGTAGGTACTCAATAAGAAATCTGCCAGCGAATGGCTTTTTTCAACACAGCGGGTGCAGTTTCCGGCCACATTGAAACTATCTGAGAGTTTTTCTTTTTTCAAAGAACCATCTTTCATATGAAGAATAAATTCTGTTTCGGTGAGTTTCTCGCTTAAAATTGCAGATTCATCGATTTTTTCCTTTTTGAACCATTTTCTCAACAGTTTATTGGGAAGATAACCCATGTCGTGAAAACCAATCAAGAACAGATTTTCCCACTTCAGTTGTTTTTTCTTCTCCAGTTCAACCATGGCTCTTATATCGCACGCTCGTGCTACCACTGCTACGGAAATATCTAAGGCTTTTTTGGTATGCAAAAGTGTATTTGCAGCAGAATCGGTGCGGGTATAGCCGTATGTTAGCAATTGGCTTAAAGGGAAATTTTCAAGTTTCTTAGGATCAGAAACAAATTCCGGCACTATCGCATAGCGATTTTTCTTTTCGACGCCCGAAAGGACTTCAGAAACATAGCTTTTTTCCAGCAAATAAGAAAGTAATTGTATGAATTCCGGTTTAGTAATTGAATATCGTGTGAGGGACATGATGTAGGTAATCTCCACGTCGATGTAATTGGAAATTGGATAATTAAACGAACTATAAGCAGATCAATATGGGATGAATTATGAATGTTTGCTACCCCCTTTACCCGATCAATAACCTACGATAGTAATGCAATTTATTCTCACAACTATTTTATTTTAATCTCGATTTGGCACACATTATCACCCTTCAGAACAGATTTCAACACTTTAACCCTTACTGGTGAATTCAAGAGATATTCCCACAAACCTCGATAAAATCCCGCACCGCATAAGCAATATGTGCTGTTCAACTCAGGAATTCCTTTTCGTAAGGATTCACGAACACGGGGGCAATGGCAATACCGGTATCTTTTCATCCATTCATCAGTTTCCTTAAAATATTGATGATATTCTTTAGGTATTTTAGTGGCAATTATTCTATCTGAGTGAAGAGTGCCAGCTAAGCCCCAACCCTTAGATAGAATTTTGTCAATTTCTTTATCGGTGAGATTTTTGGTAGGTTTAATATCCTTTCTGAACAAATCTTGGACCATTCTATGTGTTCCGGCCAAGTTCTTAGTAGATTGATAATAATCTCTAATGGGTTGAAGCGGTTCTCTGGGATATTGACATGCACAGGCTGTGATTATGTCGTGAATCTTTCCTGAATCAAATGTTTTATCTAGATGTTTCAATTCTTCCAATCTGGTGATAACTTTTTGGGTCCACTCAACGGGATCATTTTCTACTGCGAGTAATGCAGCATCTTTTTCTGGAAAAACCAGACTTAAGGTGGCTCTATCGATATTAGAAGCCAGAGAATTTCGGAGTTTTTTCCGCCAAGCTTGATCAAAATCCGCCATACATTTTGATATTGCTGAGTGTTTTTAAAATTTTTGAACGCATTAAACGTAAAATTACTTCTTCGACCACTTTTTCATGAAATCGAGAATTAGGAAACATTTTTTAATACCAATCCAGATAATGAATTCATGCAAAAAATGGCTCTATGGCACCTCTATCACACCATGTTAAAAACTCGTTGTTATGAAGAACTGGTTAAGAAATTGTGGGAAGAAGGCTTAATTCAAGCGGAGATGCACATGGGAATTGGGGAAGAAGCTTTGATGGCAGCAATCTTTTCTCAATTAAACGACAAAGATGCAATCGCAGTTGACCATCGCGGAACAGCACCCATGCTCCTTAAAGGTGTTGATCCCGTATCTTTACTCCTGGAATTTATGGGTCATGAAAAGGGGCTCTGTAAAGGAAAAGGTGGACATATGCATCTTTTTTCGAAAAAACACCTTGCAGCTTCTTCAGGTATAGTAGGTGCAGGAGGACCAAACGCTTGTGGGTTTGGTTTGGCAGCAAAATATCAGAAAACAGGAGGAATTGCAGTAGGTTTTTTTGGAGAAGGTGCCATGAATCAAGGTATGCTGTTAGAATCCATGAATTTGGCTGCGACTCTTAGGTTGCCGGTTCTTTTCGTATGTAAAGATAATGGTTGGGCGATTGCCACTCAGTCAAGAAAAGTAACAGCAGGGAGTCTTGTAGAACGGGCAAAGGGATTAGGATTGCATGTTGTAGAGGTTAATGGATTGGATTCGGAGGAAACTTGGCAGGTTTGTCATGAGGTAATTCCAAAAATTAGAAAAAAATCAGAACCCTATTTTCTCTATGCTCAAGTCATGCATAGAGAAGGTCACTTTCTCGGCGATCCTTTGCTACGATTTTATCATTCTCCCAGTAAGATGATAGCAGATACGACGGGACCGTTAATTAAATCGGTAACCAAATTGAAAGGGGCAGGCATTCATAAAAGAGCGGGGAGTTTAATAACAATATTTTCTCTTATCGCAAAATTTCACCAGCAGTTAAAAGATACTAAAGATCCGCTCCTGATACTCTTCAAAAAATTGAAAGAAGATAAAGATCATATAGTAAAAATTGAAAAAGAAGTGGAAGAAGAAATAAATCAAATTCTTGCTAAAACTCTGGCAATTTACGAAGGAGGGATGATTTAATGAAAATTATGCACTTTACTGAAGCAATTGATGATGCACTGGCTCAAGCGATGGGAGAAGATAAAAAAATTATAATGATGGGAGAAGATATTCACGCACTTCGGTTGACCTTATTTTCTCGCTTTGGAAAAGATCGGGTAATCTCCACACCTATTAGTGAAAGTGCTTTTCTGGGTACAGGCGTTTCAGCAGCCATGGCCGGTTTGAGACCCATTGTGGATTTATACATGGTCGATTTCCTTGGCGTAGCAATGGATGCTTTACTAAATCATGCTACAAAGAATTACGATTTCTCAGGAAATAATTGGAAAGTTCCTTTGGTAATTAGAGCTGGCTGTGGTGGTGGATATGGAGATGGGGGTCAGCATGAGCAGAGTTTATGGGGTTGGGCAGCGCATCTTCCCAATTTAAATGTGGTTGTTCCCTCAAATCCCGCAGATGCAGGTGGGTTAATGCTTTCAGCTGTTCAATCGGAACATCCGGTTTTATTTTTAGAACATAAACTGCTCTCAGAAGTTTACCGAGATTACTTAGGGCATGGAGGGCGGGATACAGTCCAATATAATATTCCTCCAGCGGGAGAAAAGGGCGAAGTGCCGGAAAAATGGGAACCTATACCATTTGGAAAATTAAAGGTATTAAGAGAAGGAACAGATATAACTTTGGTAAGTTTGGCCGTTGGCGTACATCGTTGTATGGAGGTGGCTTCAATTCTTGAGAAATCGGGTATTTCTGCAGAAGTGATTGATCTTCGTACAGTTCAACCGCTGGATGAAGAAAATTTGATTAAATCGGTCGAGAAAACCAAAGCAATTTTGGTTATAGATGAAGATTACAAGCGTTTTGGACTATCTGGAGAAATTTCTGCAATTCTCTTGGAAGCAGGACTGGTTTTTAAATTCGGTCGAGTATGTACTGAAACTGTAATACCCTTTTCAAGAAAATTGGAAGAAGATACACTCCCAAATACCGAAAAAATAACTCAGCTGGCCTACAAAGTGCTAAAATAAAATTTATGGAGAATCCTCTAATCCTCTATTATTCAAAAATTAAAGAAAAAAAAAATTAGTTAGAGCGGGGTTTAAAGCCAATATCCCACCGATAAATAGGCTGACCTTCCTTATCCTTCCCAATTTCGGTCTTTAAAAAGGTGGTCTTCACAGGCATTCCAATCCAATAAGTTTTCGGATCATTTTCATCGATATCAACCAGCTGACCTGAAACAGAAGGACCTTCATCCATCTTTACCACCGCAAAAACATACGGATGCTTTCTATCGTATCCTTTCTTTGTCATAACTTCAGAACCAACATAGATGGCGGTAAATGTCTCGAGCGTGCCGTTTCCGGAGAATTCCATCCATTCTGATTCAGCCAGGCAAGCGGAGCAAAGTCGTCGAGGAGGCAGATCGATGTTCCCGCATTGAGGACATTTTGCACCCATTACCTTCTTTTGGCTCAAGTACTCAAAATATTGATTCACAGAAATCTTTGATGTTGTTGACATATTTGACATAATTAATCCTCCTTAGATTTTCTCCTTGGTGATGATGCTCACCACGGCAGTAGCTCCTGAACCGCCTAAATTATGAGTCATTCCCGCTTTTAGGTTTTTCTTTACTTGACGTTCACCTTCAGCATATTCCCTCAATTGTTTGAAAATTTCCACTACCTGACCGGCTCCCGTGGCACCGACTGGATGACCTTTCGTTTTTAAACCTCCACTGGTATTTACCGGTAATTTTCCATCTCGGCGGGTTTCACCTCTGGCAATACCTTTTACGGCATCTCCAGGTTGATAAAAACCAAGATCTTCCAAAGCAATTAATTCAGCAATGGTAAAGCAGTCATGAACTTCGACTAAGTCAATATCTTTCGGAGTTAATCCGCTCATTGAATAGGCAGTTTCTGCAGCTGTCTTTGTCGCCTGCAGAGATGTAATAGCGCCATCCTTCCGATCATGCAAGCTTAAAGAATCACTCCCTTGACCAATTCCGCTGATCCAAAGCGGTTCATCGGTGAAATCATATGCTCGCTCTTCTGACGCCAGAAACAGCATAGCAGCACCATCAGTAATCAAACTGCAATCGTAAAGTCTTAAAGGGGCAGCAATCAGAGGATTTTTCGAAGATTCCAAGAAATCGAATTCATCTTTCCAATCAGGCTCGGGTTGACCCTTAGCTGCTGCTCTTTTACGATATTTTTCCATTACTTCTGGGATAGTGCTCTGAACTTGAGCAAACGGATTATGTTTCCCGTTTTCATAGTCTTTTATAGCTATCCTCATCAAATCTTTGGATGTGGTCCCATATTTATGAAAGTGTGCATTCGCAATTGCCCCATATAAGCCTGGAAATGTGGCACCTGCATAGTATTCATAAGTAGTATCCGCCGCGGCCGCCAAAGCGCTGGTCACGCCGGTTGTATTTAACTCATGCATTTGTTCCACACCCCCCACGCACACCACGTCATTTACTCCGGAAGCTATGCTCATAACACCTTGCCTGAATGCAATTCCCGAACTGGCGCAAGCACCTTCAAACCGGGAAGCAGGTTTGGGATTTAAACCAATTAAATTTGCCATTTGAGGTGCCATATGTCCTTGATGATTGAACAAATCAGCAGTGAAATTTCCCAAGAAAAGTTCATCAATATCTTTAGAATCTATTCCTTTATCGGTTAATTTCTTGGCTTCCAGCCATGCTTCCTGCCATAGGTCGATGCTTCGCAGTTTGGGATAATGAACTCCAAAACGAGACATTCCAGCGCCAACCAAAGCAACTCTTCTTTGTAATTTTCCCATAAAATAGTTCACCAAATATAAAATTCTTGATTAAAGATCAATCAAAAAATGTCATTAAATGCAAGTATGTTTCTATTTATGCAATTTTATTTAAATGATACCCACTTAGTTCTAAAAAAAATTATAGATGGGATTTCAAAATAGATTAAGA
>CAYRPF010000063.1:0-20745 GCA_964426185.1 uncultured archaeon
ATCTGTGTCTGGATTATTTGGATCAGTTAAATATCTGATTATTTCATCACCATCTTGAATTCCATTAGTATCACTATCAGCATTATTCGGATCAGTGAAATATGTGTCCATTTCGTCTCCATCACATAATTTATCCCCATCACTGTCGGGATTAGCAGAATCTGTTCCATAGATCTGGTATTCAGTCACATCCAGCAGCCCATCATGGTCTGTATCCGTCAAGGTGATAAAATATAAACGAAGAATGTCCATACTGTTAAAATTAAGATTTGTAATTGCAGATGAATATGCAGTTTGCTTCAACGGTTGATATAGGAAAACCCACGGCATTAAATCCTCGATAATGTATCTTTGTATTTCATAGTAAATTGATTCCCGAGCCAAAGAATCGGTTTCAGACAACCCATCGGATAAAAGTTGCTGGAGATATGGGTCATTAACTTGAGCAAAGTTTGAACTTGAAGTATTAGAAAACAGAGGATTTAAGAAATTAGAAGGATCATTATAATCCGGAGCCCAGCCGATTGAAAAAAGGTTCAATTTCCATTGATCACCAAATAATAAATCGAGAAACTCGATTAAGAAGACCTGGTAGAATACTTGATTGTATTCGCTAAAAATACAATATAAGAAGGAAAATAAAAAAATGTCACGAAAAACTGAAAAAAAATTTATGCCCAAAACTCGGCAAAATGATAATATTATTCTTTTAATATCGGTTTTCGCGCAGCAAGCGTATTGTCTAATCTTCCTACAGGTGTTCTATGGGGAGCCGTCTTTAATTCTTCAGGATTTGATTCAGCTAAATGATAAATTTCTTTTAAGGCTTCAATAAATCGATCTAATTCCCGCTTGGATTCTGTTTCTGTAGGTTCAACCATCATAGCTTGGTGAACAATCAGGGGAAAATAGATAGTTGGGGCATATAAATTTCGATCCAATAGTGCTTTAGCAACATCCTCTGCATTTACTCCGTTAGGTAGGTGAGCATCGATAACAAACTCATGCATATTGAATCTCCCAGCGGAATTATATGGAACTTCATAAAGCGGTTGAAGTTGTGAACGTAAATAATTAGCATTTAATACTGCCATTTCAGCCGCATGTCTCAAACCATCCGCACCCAACGCCCTAATATAACTGTAAGCCTTGATAAGAACACCGAAATTTCCCCAGAAACTCCTGATCCTTCCCACTGAAGCTTCATTATCATCGATGCAAACAAATCCAGATTCTTCTTTTACGATTTGAGGGAAGGGAAGATGAGGAGCAAGGAACTCTTTCACTCCTACTGGACCAGCACCAGGTCCACCCCCGCCGTGTGGAGTGCTAAAAGTTTTATGCAAATTTACATGAATGATATCAAAACCCATATCACCAGGCCGGACAATCCCCATGATTGGATTTAAATTTGCACCGTCATAATAACATAATCCTCCATATTTATGCACGATTTCGGTGATTTTGGTAATGTTTCTGTCGAAAATACCCAAAGTATTAGGATTTGTGAGCATTAATCCCGCGACATCACCCTCTTTCATAGCGAATTCTAATTCTTCCAAAGGAATTTCTCCTTGTTCATTAGATTTCAATTCAATAATTGAGAAACCAGCCATGGCTGAGCTAGCGGGATTTGTACCATGAGCTGAATCCGGAACGATAATTTTATCCTTTTTAATACCTTTGGTTTCAAAATATTTCTTCATTATGAGAATTCCAGTCAATTCCCCATGCGCTCCAGCAGAAGGAACCATGGTGAAGGCATCCATTCCACAGATTTCACAAAGGCTACTGCCCAAATTGTGCATTAATTCTAGAGCACCTTCATTTTCTTCTTGTAGGGGATGAATTAGGGTAAAGCCAGATAAACGGGCAATAACTTCATTAATCCGGGGATTGTATTTCATGGTACAAGAACCCAATGGATAAATGCTCCTATCCAAAGAATGATTTTTCTCGCTTAAATTAACAAAATGTCGCACAATTTCGAATTCAGGAATATCTGGTAGATCAATTTCAGATCTCAACATCTCATTCGGGAGAATTTTCGATAAATCTTCGCCTTGAATGTCCATTTTCGGTACGAAATTGCAGGAAAATTCCGGAAATCCTTTTTCAAAAATTAGCTTAACGTTTTTTTCCATAATCATCACCTAATTCGCTTGCGCAGCCTCCTCTGCAATTTTTAAGAAAGTTTCAATCTGTTCTTTAGTATTTTGCTCAGTAACACAAACTAAAGCATGATTTTTCATATCGGGATAATATTTGGTTAAATCTAGTGGAGGTAGAATATTTTTTTCCTTACATAACCGAGCCAATTTATTGAAATCCGGACATTTTACCTCAAATTCATTGTACGTAGGTTTTTGGGAGAGAATTTCATATCCGGGAATTTTTCTAAGTTGGTTTTTCAGAAAATGGGCTTTTTGAAAGTTTTGTGTGGCAATCTGTTTCAATCCAGTTTTACCCATGCTCACAAGATAAACCAGAGCCGAAAGCATGCAAAGAGCTTGATTGGAACAAATATTGGAGGTTGCTTTTTCTCGCCGAATGTGTTGTTCTCGAGCTTGTAAGGTTAAAACAAAACCTTCTTTATCCCCATTTATTTCTTTGGTCAATCCAATTACTCGACCCGGCATTTTTCGTAGATATTTTTCTTTAATTGCAAAAATTCCCAGCCCAGGACCACCAAATGAGGGAGGTAACCCAAAACTTTGACCTTCTGCGACAAAAACATCCACTCCTGTTTTTCCAGGAGGTGTGATTACTCCTAAACAAGTGGGATCGGTCATACATTGAATTATCAAGGTTTTTTTGTTAAGCCTTTTTATTTTTGTCACGATTTCAGCAGAATTTTCAATTTCGCCAAAGAAATTTGGATTTTGGAAGCATACTCCAGCAATATCAGTAGTTACTTTTAAATCTAATTCTTCCAACTCGATTTCTTCAACTTCTATATTCCTACCCCAACAGTAGGTTTTTACAGTTTCAATATATTCTTGATGGATGCCTTTTACCAGCAAAATTTTATTTTTTCGAGTTTGAAATGTGGCTAAAATTACCGCTTCTGCCAGTGCAGATGCTCCATCATACATAGATGCATTGGTGATATCCATTTCTGTTAAGCGGGATATCGCTGATTGATATTCGAAAATCGCTTGTAGAAATCCTTGGCTTGCTTCAGCTTGATATGGCGTATAGGCTGAATAAAACTGACTCCGACTCATAACAAAATCTACTAATGAAGGAATATAATGAAAATATGAGCCAGCACCAAGAAAAGAAGCAGAATATTGCTTATTTTTTTCCGATATTCTTCGGAATTCAGCCAGTAAATCAGGCTCGGAAATTCCATCAGGAATATTTAGTTTTTCTACTTGCAAATTCTGTGGAATATCTTGATATAATTCGCCAATTGAATTGATTCCTATCGCGTTCAGTAAATCAGATATTTCTTTGTTATCATGTGGAACGAAATCCATTTTTTTGCCTCTTTAAACAGATTATTTAAATTTCAGTAAAGGAAAAAATCAAAATGAAAGAAACAAAAAAGGTGAAAATAGCATATATATCTTGCAAAAAATAAAAATGCTTATTCCAAAGTGGCTTTATAGGCGGCAGCATCCATAAGTGAATCGACTTCGCTTGGATCAGACATTTTTATCTTAACGAGGAACCCAGCTCCGTATGGTTCTGCGTTAATTTTTTCTGGTTCATCCTCCAAAGCTTCGTTGATTTCTACGATTTCACCAGAAACTGGCGCGCGCACTTCTCCAACTGCTTTTGAACTTTCAATATTGCACATCTCATCATCTTTCCCAAAGGAATCACCTACTTCGGGCAATTCGGCAAAAACAATTTCTCCCAACTGGTCTTGGGCGTGGTCAGTAATTCCCACGACAGCAATATCACCTTCAACACGAACCCATTCATGAGTTTCGGCATATTTTAAATTTTCTGGAAATTCCATTTTTTTTTCACCAACATCATTATTAATTATTGAAAAAAATCCCAAAAATCAAAGGATGATATTTGGGTAAATACATGATTCCTTTTTAATGATTAGTGATCGCGTTTTGTTCCTAAGATCACTTAAATTTTTCGACCACGGGTATAAAATGGTGTTTTCACTACAATAGCCTTTTTAAATTTGTTTCGAATTTGAACATCTAATTCTTGCCCAATTTTGCTGAATTCAGTCTTAACCAAGGCTAAAGCCACAGTTTTTCCCACGGTGGGAGCAAAAGTTCCTGATGTAATATAACCAATTTCATTACCCTCTATAAATATTTTATATCCATGTCTCAGAATACCCTTGTCTAAAAGATTGAGACCCACGCTAATTCGAGCGGTTCCTTCTTTTTTCTGTTTAAGAATGACTTCTTGTCCAATAAATTCAGTACCTTCTTTTTCCTTGACCACCCATGCAAGATTTGCCTCAATTGGTGTGATGTTTTCATTAATCTCATGTCCATAGAGCGCGAAACAACACTCTAAACGTAAGGAATCCCGAGCACCTAACCCAATGGGCTTCGCACCAGTATCTAAGAAGGCTTTAAACAGAGCTTCGGCGTATTTTTTCTCGCAGCTGATTTCAAACGAGCCCAATTCTGGTGAAAAATCATCTTCCCCAGTGTACCCAGTTCTAGATAGAAATATAGGAATTTCTTCATGATTAGTTTTTACTTTGGTATAAATCCAATTAAAGCGTTTGATCTGAGTGATATCATCAGCAGTGATAGGATTTAATAATTTCATAGTTTCAGGACCTTGAAAAGCAAATCGAGCTCGTTCTAATGAAAGGTCCGTGATTGTAGCATCAAACGAACCAATGTGGTCTTTAATCCAGTTGAAATCTTTACCTTCAGTTTCGAAAGGTTGAGCATTAGCAATTATGCGGACTTTTTCTTCATTTTCTCTATAAATATAGAGATCGTCCACCACCCCCCCTGAAGGGTAACACATATGGTTGTATTGAGCCTTAAAATTTCCTATTGCTACGCTGTTTGTCATTAATTTCTTTAAAAGCGGAATAGTGTCTGGTCCTTCAATCATGAATTCAGTCATGTGAGAAATATCAAAAACTCCCGCATTTTGCCGGGTCCAATGATGTTCGGGGATAACTCCTTCAAATTGGACCGGCATCAGCCAATCTTCAAAATTAACAATTTTTCCCCCTAATTTAACATGCATATCATAAAGGGGTGTTTTTCGTGGTTCTGGCATTCCTTCTGACATCATTTATTTCCTCCTTTAGATCGAAATGATGGTTAGTAAGCAAGGTAGCGATGCAAGTAATTTGAAGATTTTTAAAAAAAACTATAAATAATAAACTATAAATAATAGAAATAATGTTAAAATCAAAAAAAGCATTAAAAATAAATCATTTTTTAATTTTGTTGCTCTATTTTCTTAGTCCTGTCGTTGTATCAATTATATATTGGTTTGAAGAACCAGAGCCGTTAGTATTTACTGATAGTAATTTATTAATGATGAATCTGCTCCATAGAACGGGCAGTGTATTAGGAATTTTTGCGTTCATATGGATGTGTTTCAATATTTTTATTGCAATCAAATTACCTCTAATTGAAAAAAATTTTAGTTTAGATAAGATTATCAAATTTCACACTAATATGGCAACTCTTGCATTATTTCTTTCAATTATTCATTATCCTCTGTCTAGAATTAATAGAATAGTGCCAACTACCCTAATGAAAACAGGTACAATTGGATTTATGATTTTCTTAACATTGATGATATTAGCACTCATTTTTATGACCAACAGATTTATAAAAAGTAATAGAATCATGTCTATTAGAGAATTCTCCTTTGAAAAAAACTTCAAATATAACTTCAATAAAACCTTGCATAATTTTACGCTGTTAGGTGTGAGTGTGATTTATATTCATGCTTTCATCTCAATTACTTCGAAAAGTTCAATGCTAATGCGCATTGTATATTCATTTTTTGTATTCATTACACTCTTTGGTTGGGTTTATTGCAAGATAATTCGAAAATTTCGCTCAATTTCGGATCCCTATGTTTATCGTAAGGCGTCTTGGGACATTATTAATCCAGAGATCATTCAGGAAAAAGATAATAATTTGGCATCAAAATTAATCCAAAAAAATCCCTCACTATACCCTTGTTTGCAATGCGGTTCATGTACAGCTAATTGCATCATATCAGAGATTACAAAAGGAGAATTCAATCCTAGAGAGATAATAAATTCTTTGTTAGTCGGTTTAAGTGATAAAATAATAATCGATAAAGAACCGAATATCTGGGATTGTACAAACTGCTATTCTTGTGATGAAATTTGTCCGCAAGGTGTAAAATTATCCGATACTTTCAATTTCTTAAGAAATAGATCTGCAGAACAGAAAAAAGCTCCAGAAGAATTTTTAAGTGAATTGGAAATGGTTTATAACTTTGGAGTATCAATTCCCCTTCAAAGTGGAATAAAAAAGAGACGAGAATTGCTTAATCTTCCACCACGTCCAGAAATTGACATTCAAGAGATTCAAGAAATGATGGAAATGTCTGATTTTAGGAAATTGTTTGAAAAATTGTGTGTGGAAATTAAAGAGGAGAACTTATAGTGAAAATATCAAATAAACGAGTTAAATTATTTACAGGATGTGTTATCTCAAACCGTTTACCTTTTCTTGAAAAAAGTGCGCGTTTGGTATTCGAAAAATTAGGTTTCCAATTAGAAGATATGCCATTTACATGTTGTCCTGATCCAGTAGGGGTTGCAGCAATATCTGAGAAAACTTGGTTAACTTTCGCAGCACGTAATTTATGTTTAGGAGAAAAGGATAATACAGAGATTATGTCATTATGTAATGGTTGTACTGAGACCTTGTTAACGGCAAAGCAGAAATTGAAAAATGATAAAAGGAAGCTAGAAGAAACTAAAGAAATCCTAAAGAAGAAAGGTTATAAATATAACGGGAAAGCGAAAGTAAGCCATTTTGTAAAAGTACTCTTTGAAGATGTTGGTGTAAAAAAAATAAAAAAAATTGTAGAAGATACTTGGGTTGGGGATAAAGAAAATTTTAATCCAATTAAAAATTTAAAAATTGCAACTCATCCTGGATGCCATTATAATCAACCATCTGAAATTCTTAAATGGGACAATCCAAACGATCCACAATACTTAGAAAAGTTAATAGAAGCAATTGGCGGTATTCCTTTAAAATATGAAGAGAAAACTCTTTGCTGTGGATCAGCAGTATGTAGAACAAAAAGGGATAGTGCATATGAAATTTCCAGAAGAAAATATCAAGGTGTGATGGATGTAAAAGCTCAACTCATTGCAGTTAATTGCCCGTCTTGTTTTCAGACACTTGAATCAAACCAGAGGAAAGTAAATAAAATATATGAAAAAAATTATAAGATTCCAATATTTTATATTACTGAGTTAATTGCTTTAGCTTTTGGGTATAACCTTGATGAATTAGGACTCAAATTCCATACAGTTGGTAAAGAAATGGAATTCTTAAAGAGCTTGAATAAAAAATAGAAAATATATAGGATAATATAAAATGAGTCCCAAAATACGTATAGATGAGCAAGAAATTGAAATCATTGAAGAAGATTATGAAAAAGAACTCAATGAACTACTTAAATATAAAATTTCTTGGAAAACTATCCTTAAAATAATAATTTTAACAATATTAGCGGCTATTGCAATATATTTCATTGTTATTGATATTTTTCCTTCAGACGCATATATATATTCTCTTGTAATTGTATGTATTATAGGAGGAATTGTATTAATATCCTTGGAACATGAGGACGATACTGAAAGACTAACGATATCTATCCTACAATGTCAAAATTGTGATTTTCAAACAATTAAGGCTTATGATAAAGGAGATTATGTTTTTAAAAATAAGGGAAAATGTTCAAATTGCGAGAGAAATTTACAAATCACTGGAATTTATTCAGTTAAATTAGCAAAAAAACAAAAAGAATTAAAAAACAAAAAGAATTAAAGGTTTAAATCCCTATACCAATTGAGTTTCCAATTCCTGCTATTATAACTGATTGATTTTCTTTTGTTTTTCTTCTTATTAACGACTTAGTTTTTTCCATTATTGTGGGAACAGAATCTAAAATTGGTTTTTTCATTGTACAGATAGCATCTTCAAGACTTTGACGACAAATGAGAGCATCCATGGGAATTTGATTTTTAGTTGAAACATCTTCAATCTTAGATTTTTCGACACCAAATCCACCAATGGCTGCACCTACTCCAGCCACAACAGATCCTGTTATATCTCCTTCATATTTAATACCTGCATCAATTGTTATGATCCTAACTATTTCATCGGAGTGTAATTCAATAACTTTTTTAATCGCTGTTCCCGGTTTACCAACGGTTCCTCCAGGACCTTTAGCCCTGATAAAATAAAGAGTTCGATCTTCAAAACTAACCTTTTGCATAATAGTTTTATCAGAAATTTCTTCGTAATCAGGAATATTGCCTTGAGTCATTTCTCTTACTAATTTCGCTACAACCATCGGACCCAAAGCATCTCCTATTGGACTACCCTCTGCAAATGATTTTGATGCGGAAACATAAGCTTTTGCCATAATCAGCAGTGAGTGTAATTGCATTTCAACTTGTTGTAGAAATACGGCAGATTTGCTTTTTTTACCTAAAAGGAAAAAATGTAATAGTAATCGATGAACCAAATTAACTGCTGAAGCCACTTCTAATAGGTTTACAAGATTTTCAATTTGAATTTCATCATCAATCTTTGTAAGATCTCTAACTTCGCTTAAATAGATAGATTCTCTACTATTAAGAATATGTTCAATTTTAGAAACAATTCCATAAGGATCCAATTTAACAGGGGTGATTGTAACAAAATTCAGAAATTCATCAACTTTACTTTTAATTTCTTGTACTGAACGACTTTCATTGCAACACTCTTTGAATTTTGTTATGGTTAATTGTTTGGTATCTTCATTTAATTCTTTCAACTCTTCTAAAACTGCTTTTATCGCTCTGGAAGATTTCCATCCTTGAATTTTGGTATTGTAATATATACTGATAAACATTATGATTATAAACACGACATTAAAAACAGTTGACATTATTTCATTTACTTGATCGGTGAAATTCATTTTTATTTTGCTTCCTATTCACTGGATTTTTTAATTTATGGGATATATAATAGATTTATTGGAATATATGTTAATTATATATATTTGTATCCTCCATGGATATATCTTTTTTTCTTCAATTACGATAACACCTTTGCAGAGTAATCTGCTTTGGAAAACGTTGGAAAAAGAAGAAGAAAAAATAAAGAAAAGAAAAAATAAGATATTACTCATTATTTCAAAGTTTCAGTGCAAATATATCACAATTTATTTTTCTTCCTCGAATTCTACATGAGGAATTTCGAATCCAAATTCTTTGGTTCCAAAAATTGCATAAATGAAACACAAAATATAGATTGTGATAAAGAATGGAATAATCGCAAACATTATATCAAGGGTTCCACCATCAGCAGCTCTAAGACCTCCACTATAGGTTGCAGTTATCATCTGAATCGACATCATAATGTTGGTAGCTAACATAAAAATTCCACCGATTGTCAACAGATTTTTTGGGAATAATGAACCTTCCTTCTTTAGTGGAAGAGCGATTATTATTATTGCACTTATAAGTTGGACCAGTATCAGAAAGATAGTTGCGATTAAGTCATATTTCGGAACAACTCCAGTATTTCCCATAAGTTGCATAATGAGATATCCTAGAGAGAAGATTATAGTAAAGATAGTATAACTCTTCCCAAGTTTCTCATCTTTGTCATAACATAAACCCGCAGCAAAGAGCCCTGGTATCAATGGCAATAACAGTGCTGTTTGAAGCCCAAACATACTTGTGCTAAAAGCACCAGCTAATGCTTCCAAAGATTCAGAAGCAAGTAAAGTGTGATAGAAAACAAAGATTCCTAAGAACCCAAATGTCCATAATAATTGGCTTTTATTCCTGGTCTTAAGATAACTCGCAAATAGAAACATTCCCATAAACAATGCTGCAAGAGCCACAATCCAAAGGAATGGTTCAGTCCATCGGTAATTTGATATGGCCCATACATCAAAAGGTGCTGCATCTCGTAGTAACATTAGTGATTCCCCTCCACGGAAGTAATCAATGAATTAGCTGGTTTAAAATGCTTAAGTATAAATCCCCCACCTAACATTGAAACTCCAATTATTGATGTAGTATAAGCGCCTAGTGATTGGATTTCCACAAGTTGCCAATAATTAAACCCTGAAATTACATGAGCACTAGCCATGAAATTTGTTCCGAGGAATGATATCATTGAAAGCCAGAAGAAGAACAATGACATCATCATTAATTGTTTTGCTATATTTCCTGTAAATCTATTTTCAGTAGATGCAAATTTCACAACACTCCTTCTAACAGGAGGGATTAACAATACAATAATTACTAGCAAATTAGCAAATGTTCTTGCCCAATGTGGTGATCCTATCGAAAATGGAGTTTCTTCATTGACTTTTGATAAATCAGATATAAGTGCAGGCACCAATCCCGCTGCAAAAGAAACAATAGCGGTGAGAAGTGCCATTATGTAAGCCCCTTTTCTCTGAGTTAAGAAAGCGAAAATCACATATCCCCAGAAAAGAGCCCCTAACCAAGTAATTATATTAGCTATCCTAAAAACTACAAGATTTTCCATTACATACGCAAACGCCATCGAGAACGGAGGCTCGGAATATTTTGGATCCCAAGTAACACAAACTGCTCCATATGCACTTAACAGTGTAAGTGCCGCAGTTACTGCAAACAGAGCAAGTACTACAAAGGAAGTTGTAAATTCATTTCTCTTTAATTTCATTTTTGATCGACCTAATTTTTAGAAATTCAAATGAGAAGAGTATAAAAATAAATTCAGTCATTTATTTTATACAATCTCAATAATTACTCTTTCAGAGTTTATTTAAAGATTTCTCAAGCTTGCAAGAAAATTCACTGACGAAATTATCCCCTTATATTGATCATTTTCCATGATTCTTAGAATTTATAATATAGAAGCGGATTATATTATTAATTTGGTGATATTGTTGTAGTTATTGTAGAAAAAAAAGGTATATTATCGAAGAAACTTATTTTGTCTTCTTTTTACGTTTTTCCTTTTTCTTTTTCTCTTTTTTCTCAATAGCTTTTGCCTTTCCTTCATCCAAACCAGTATCGATTTTTTCTTCTAAAATAAGTATCTTCTCTAAAGTGAAGTAATATCCATTATGCAAGAAATAAGAGAAAAGCAAACCTAAAACGGTAAATGTCCCAATTAAGGCACTGTAAGCTAAAAGCGCCAAACCATTACTTAAGCCAGCCAACCATATGAAGAGATTATCTCCACCACCTGTACTTGTAGCAGAAATAATCAATGTAACAATCCAAATAATTAGACCGACTACAATTAGGGTGATCGCAAATAAAATCCCGACCGTGATCACTTTAGCGGATAAATTTTCCTTTTCGGACTTCTTTGGGTGGTACTGTACAAAAAGCGAGGTCATAATCAAATTATTGCCCCGTTTATAGAAGAACATAGCAAAAACTAGTGTGCCAAAGAAAAGAGCTGCAAAAATTCCATAAAATGAAGTTTGAATGCCAATTGGATAAGTTCGAAATGCACTACCCCAATCGCTGGTGATCGATTCGATTATTGCCCACACAACTCCAAAAACCACGCCGATTAATTCAAGAACGATTATTCCAAAGAAAATTTTTCCAGTAATCTTCTGTTTTGAAGAAAAATCATATTTAGATTCTACGCGTTCATTATAAAGTAATATGCTTTCGATTACCCAATTGTGTCCATTTTCCCAGATGAAGATCATGGAATAAATTAAGCCATCAAACAGCAGTAAAATCAACCCGATAATTAAGGTGATAGAGCCACCTGTTAATGTGGTGAAAAAATCGGGTATGTTCGTAGATGTAATATGACCAAATAGAAATTCGATTAAAGCGATAATTAATCCAGTAAAGACTAAAAAGACCGCAATTAGAGTGCCGGCCGCAATATATTTTGCTAATAAATAAGCTTCGTCTTTGGATTTTTTTAACTCTTTATCAACTTTGAATAGATTTCTCTGTAAATTTCGACTCCCTCGCTTGTAGAAAACCACTAAAAATAGAACCAAGAAGAACAATCCCAATAAGATTAAACCTACAATGAAGATCTGAGTCTGAATAGAGAGATTTAAAAATTCTTTCCACTTACTGGTAGAAAAAATGTCACCTATCGCCCAAAAAAGCCCAACGGTAGAAACAAATATGCCTATGGCGGTCATCCATAGAATGATTTTTATAATTATGGATTGAAACCGCAATTCACGTTCGGATGGAGATGTTCTGATAGATA
This sequence comes from uncultured archaeon, assembly GCA_964426185.1. GTDB lineage: Archaea > Asgardarchaeota > Lokiarchaeia > Sigyniarchaeales > Promethearchaeaceae > Harpocratesius. The sequence continues at coordinate 12,426 of CAYRPF010000063.1, forward strand.
TATCCTTTTTCGGCGTATTATTCGAAGATGGATGTGCAAAGGGGGCATCTTGTGAATTGGAGTTGCTCCCGTGACTTGAATTCTCATCGTTATTGTTAGATTTATTTTTAGTCATATTAATAACTCCTAAGGTAGTTACTAATTGCCAACATGTACTTAAATAAATAACTGATACACAAAAATGGATAAAAATAAGATTATTGGGAATATTTCCGGCTTTCGCAGAATTTAGTATAATTATCAGACTTAGGCAGGTTAAACTTTTCACAAATCGCATCAATTAAGGTGCATTGGACTCTACCAGCAAGATGAAGGGCTTGGTAATGAGCTTCTTCATCACTTAGGTCTAATGTTTTCTTTAAAAAGAATTCTATGATAAAATGGTGATTTGATAGATGCTTTGCTAATTCTAATCCAGATCCTTTTAAAGTAACTGCACCATATTTCTTCCATGCAATCAGATCTTCGCCCACTAATCGATGTAAGACAGAATTTAGTGTAGAATGAGGCAAATTCAGCTTATTAGCTATATCCCTTGGCAGAATAGGTTTACCCCAATAAAATAAAAAATCTAAAATTTGATATTCTTTCTCCTTTAATAATTTTCCATTAAAGGTGCTTGTGCCTTGCTTTAATTCTTCTTTAATCATATCAATTTCACCACTATTCTTCATTTAAATTGTAAGCAATGGCAATTGCCTTGTCAGCATTTGGATTTTCAGGTGACCCGTCAAATCTAATGGTTCCATCTAATACAAACAAACGACCGCAATGTTTACGAATGAGATTAACGTTATGGTGAACCATCAATATTGTAAGCCCATATTTTTGATGCAATTCATCAACTAAGTGGAATACTGAACGAGTCATTTCAAAATCTAAGGCACTGGTAGGTTCGTCAAGTAGCAATATAGAAGGATTTTTGGCAAGAGCCCGTGCAATTAATATTTTCTGTTGTTCTCCCCCAGAAAGATGACCAATTGGTCGATTAGCAAATTCATGCATATGAACTTGAACTAACGCATGATGGACCATTTCATAATCATGCTTCGTAGGTCGATGAAATAAACCAATCTGACCATAACGACCCATTAGTACTGCTTCACTTACGCATAACGGAAAATCTTTAGGAATCGGGTTCATCTGTGGAACATATCCAATAATATTTCGTGATTTTTTATTCAATGGTTTACCAAATACTAATACATTTCCCGAAAGGGGGGGAAGAACGTAAAGTAGAGTTTTCAGTAGAGAAGTTTTCCCTGAACCGTTAGGTCCCACTATTCCAATGTATTCTCCAGATTTAACGGTAAAGTTAAGATTTTGCAAGACCAAATGCCCTGGATATCCTATATCCGCATGGGAGAATTCTACTGCAGGATTATTGGGATCTATGGGAAAATGATTTTTCTCGATTTCCAAATGAGAATGGGACATTTTATGGGATAAATGAGAAGGCTGGATGTTGGTATGAATAGCCCTTTCTGATCTACTTTTATTCAAAGTCATTATTTACTTCTCCTCCTTGATTGACGAGCATTTCATGGTGTTCTTCTTCTTGACAATAGGGACAATCTTCGATTTGGGACAAATCGCGACAATAACGGCAATTTTTTGTATGAGTTGCTTGATCTTTAGAACTAATTAACGAAGGGGTGTTTCTCTTGGGAGAAAATATAAAGGAAATGCCAAAAATGAAGGTAACCATCAGAACGATCGTTGAACCGGTTGGAAGATCAAAAATAAAACTTAATATCATGCCGAAAAAAGAAGATAATCCTCCGAATAAGGCACTTAAAAGTAACATTCGATTTATTTTATATGTCCATTGATATGCAGCAGCAGCTGGAGTCACGATCATCGCAAATACGAGAATAGCACCGATCGCACGCAAAGATATAGTAACAATTGCCGCAATCATTCCTACAAATAAATAATTTAATAAGTTTACGGAAATGCCAGATATTTTTGCCATAGATTCATCAAAAATAATGAAAAGCAGTTCTTTTTTGAGAAGAAAGAAGATTACTAAAACAGTTGCAGAAATAACCAATAATCGAATAAAATTTTCATTTGTAATCAGCAAGGCATTTCCAAATAGAAGAGATTGAATATTAGTATTATACTCTTTGTTCAACCCCACAAAAAGTATGGCTAATGCCATTGATAGGCTGAACATTATTCCCACTGCAGTATCATTTTGAGAAGACTTGTCACGTTTATTTATATAACCAATAATCAAGGCGGTGGCTTCTCCAAAGGCAAAGATAGTAAAGAAAGGATCAATACCCAATAAAATCGCAAGAGCACCTCCTGCAAAACAACTATGTGCAATTCCTGCGCCTAAAAAACTCATTCCTTTCAAGATAATAAAAACACCAATCAGACCACAAACTATACCAACAATGATCGTCGAAAAAAGCGCCCGCTGCAAATAAGCATATTGAAGATTGTCAAAGAAATCTAGAATAGTTGTCATAAGCTTCAGCCCCATGTATGGTTATAAAAAATAGGATTTACACACTTAAAAATTTTTACGAAACTTCGTAAACTTTATTTACTTACAATTAATTGAGTTAATTGGTTTTACGAAGGTTCGTTAACTCGATTAGTATAAAAACCCATTTTATGGAGGAAAATCACATAATGAATAGGTCTAATAAAACTATTTTGATACTATTTACTTTGATGTCATTATTTTTGCTGTCTATGGTGAATTTACAACTTACACCCGTTGCAGGCCAAGAAGTGGACAATTCCAGCTCAACTCTAAAGGTGGTAACATCCGTTGAACTTTTAGAAGATTTTGTAACCCAAATAGGGGGTAATTTAACCGGAGTAACTGCGGTATTGGTAGATGGAACCGAGGATCCACATACATACGAGCCGACTCAATCCGAAATCAACGCTCTTATCGAAGCAGATGTGTTACTTTTAATGGGACGGCCAGATTTAGAACCTTGGTGGGAAGGTTATACTGATTCTCAAGGAAATTCTGAAGGTGGTTATAAAGAAATTGTTTTACAAGATAACCCAGATTTGTTGGTAATTACAGCTATGAACGAATCAATGACTCAAACCGATCCACTCTTAGGTATGTCTAACCCCCACGGGTGGATGTCTCCAATAATTGCCAAGCAAATGGTAAAAAACATCTATCTTGGTTTGAATTCATCAATAAGCGAAGATAGCCAAATATTATTGAAGAAATACTACACCACTTATATTAATCAGTTAGACACTTTAATTACATATTTACAAAACCAAAAATCGCACTTCTCCGGACTTAAAGTGGTGGTTTATCACCCTTCGTTCATGTATCTTTTTGATCTTTTAGGAATCGAGAGAATTGCTGTCATTGAAGAACAACACGATGTAGAACCATCCCCCCAGCATATTCAAGAAATTAAAAGCCTAATGGAAACAAACAACTGCACGACTATTGTTAGTCAAGCTAACTTGGATGAAGATGCAGTGATGCAACTAGCGAGAGATATGAATGCCAATATTATATGGGGTATCCCTCTGTTGGGAATGGAATCAAAAAATGGAACCCGAATTTCTTCTTATATAAATATGATTCATTACAATATTTGGGCATTAGATCATCCGGAGCCCCCAACACCTAAAGAAAACTCTATCCCAGGATATCTGCTAATGCAATCGATCGCAGGAGCTGGAATTGGGATAGCACTTGCTTTTTCAGTAATGCAATTTGGAAAATTGCAAAAAAAATGATTCTCTACCTTTCTTCTCTTTAACTAACGTATAGAACGCTTTCACACTTTTTTCAGTCAGTATGTCAAAACTGACAAAAGTTTTTACGGTTTTCGGTGCTTTACAGTACCGTCATGCTATCTGTAATTCAGTAATCTTGACCTACAGACCTACAGTTCTGACATGGTATCTATTTAAACAATTTTTCCTTACTTTTATGCTTGACTGAAATCATTGCATCTTTAATTCTCAGCAAATCAGAATCGATCGGAATCAATTGCTTTTTCGAACCGCGTACTATATCAACCGGTTTTATTTCAGTGCCTTGTAAAGAAGTCATCTTTCCAAAGTTTCCGTTAATAACATATTCCATTGCATGATATCCATAACGCAAACCCAGCACACGATCGTAAACATTTGGAGTGCCAGATCGCATGGTATGACCGAGAACAACCGATCGAATCTCGTAATGTGCATGGCGTTTATTAAAATATTCCTTAATATCATCTCTTTTCTGCAATTCTTGTTCAATTTTTTTTGCTATATTCAATTTTGTTAAAATCGGGTTGCCAAAACTATCCTTTGGTAAAGATTCAATATCTTCTTGACTGATTGTAGTAAAATCACGCTTCAATGAATTTGAACTGGGATAAGCGCCTTCAGAACATGCAATAATGTGAAATTTATAACCAGCATTAGCTCTTTTCTTCAAGACATCAACCACATCTTGTTCAAAATCAAATGGAATTTCAGGTAATAGAATAATATCTGCTCCACTCGACAAACCAGAATAAAGTGTTAGCCAGCCTGCATCTCTTCCCATAATTTCCACGACGAAAATGCGTTGATGGGAATGAGCCGTGGTGGTTAAGTTGTCCAAAGTATTACTAGCCAGTTGAGCACCACTAAAGAAACCAAATGTGAAATCTGTACCAGCTAGATCATTATCTATCGTCTTCGGGCATGCCACCACTTTAGCACCTCCATATTTATACATAGCTGCTGCCACACCGCAAGTATCATCCCCTCCAACAGCAATCAAAGCATCAATTTTCAAATCTTGGAATTTTGAAGCTAAATCTTCCCCAATACTTTTAGTTAATTGTTCCTTTTTTTCTGGATCTTTCAATTTTGCTACCGTTTTGAAAGGATTGGTACGAGAAGTATACAGCATTGTGCCCCCTTTAGTGTGGAGATCATCCAAATCACCAATATCCAACACTTGAGTATAATGTTCAATCAATTCGGGAGTAAGTTCTGTTTTAGGATAATTGAAGACCTTCCACCCTTTGATGATTCCTACTACTTGAATTGGACGTTGTGTTTCTTCTGAAGCACGGAGTAAAGCACCGTAGATAACCGCGTTTAATCCAGGACAATCACCTCCACCGGTTAAAATACCAACTCGAAGTGGATCTTGTTTCAAACTTCTTGCTTCGGTATTGCTATCTTCATTTGAAAAGGTCGAATTCATAATATGTGGGAATAAGGTGCTTCCCATTTAAGTATAACTTTCGATTTTTCATCAACGAATTTCTATAACTATATTTAAGTAAAAATTTTTTTCTCAACGTCACGAATTTCATTATCACCAAAGTTTTATTAGAAGATTCTACCTTACAATATTTAGATTTACGGGTTAGTTAGTACGTTAATCACCAAAATAAAATTAAAAATTACTCAAACAACTATGGCTGCCGCGCGGAATTTATTTTGTCTTTTTGGATGTCCGACCTTCTAGTCGGACTTGATTTCACCTCTTCGGAGGTTCTCTACTTTTACGAGCAGTTTGCTCGTTTCCACGCGGGGCCACTCTTTCTTTTTAATAATTAATCTTCGAGAAAATCATATTTTCAAGATTCTGACAAATTTTTAAGATGATAAAAAAAAACATAAATTGAAGTCTAAAAGAAGAAGATTTCGATCCGAGAATCTTTCTTTCTCAAAAAGTAATTTCTGCTCTTTCTTTCTCAAAAAGTAATTTCTGCCGTTCACTGATAGGTTTGAAAACATCTTCTTTCCTTAAAATAGCGATTCCAGTTTGATTTCCAAAAATCTCAAATTGTAGATTCCAATCATATCCTTTTAAATCGACGGGATGTGAGATTAACGGCGCAATTTGGGAGATGAGTTCTTCAGGTGTTATCGGTGAATTTCGCTTACGAACGGTAATTCTAAATTTTGTAGAAGGATCATGACAGATGGGAGTGCACAAAATAAGATCTTGTACCGCTGTTCTAATAACGGGAATTTCAGTGACGGTGACTACATCAATCGGAATAACTTTTTGGATAAACTGAATGTAGTCCGCATTTTTAGTATTAATAATGTCCCGTAAGTAATGTACCAATTTTCGGGGAGGAATAGAAGAATGTCCTAATATTAGGCCTTGAAAGGGAGATTTAAATAAAATGGGTGTGGGATCTCCAATGGCCATTAAGTTAAACCAAGCTTCACATTCAGCTTGGGATTCAAACTCACGTCCAGTGGATATAATCAAGTTAAATTCATGCATCTGATCATCACCTAATCCAATTCAGAATCAAAAGCAGAGTCAGAATTAGAATCATCAAGATCTGGAAAAGTATTAAACAAATTTTGTTTAGAAATCAGCCCTTCTTCTTCTATTTCAATATGATCAAGATGAAATACACCAACTCGAGTAACTGGCAAGACACGTCGACCTTTTTGCATACGGCCTCCATCAGCCACCACTCCTAATTGTTCATTTCCAAGCTCATTCATCACAGTAACTGCGTCTTGGGCACAGAAATTTGGTGAAATCAAAGCGTAATTACCTAACATAACTGGTAGATGGCCATTTTTCTTCAGATATGAAAAAAAGGCTTGAATCACAGGATGTTTAGGAACCAAAAGATAAATAGATCGCTGAAGTAATACTGTTTCAAGCTCGGGATTTAAAGAAAAAATCTTTTCTTGGATTGCATTTTTTGGCTGGTGATTAAAAGGAACATGTAAAACTAAATCTCCAGGCCAAAAGTGTTCAGCGATTTTCTGAGCTAATGGATTCAATACGCCTAATTGAGAAAGAGTCTCAATAGAGTCACCTATAAATATTACATTTTTAAAAAAATCTTCCCCATAGAGGTCCCAGTATTGATAGTAAACATTTAAATTGCTTGGATCTCCCCCTATTCCATATCCAGCGCGCCCCAAAGGGAATGAGAGCAACTTTCCTTCACGATAAAGATCCAATATATGCTGAAAAAAAAAATCCCATTTCTCAAGCTGATTAGGACGAAATTTCAGAATTAGCCCCATATATTGATATTAAATTAACAAAAAGAGAAAAAATTTGGGATTTCCCGTAACTAACCAATTAACTAACAATTTATTATTTATTCAAATTAAACATCTGAATTATATGAAAGCTCCACCATCACCGAGGAGGACTTGACCAGTGACCCAATTAGAGAGATCCGAACTGTAGAATCCTACAATTCGGGCAATGTCAATTGGACGACCTCCAGTCTTATTTCGAGAAAAGGGAATGGCATTAATCGCCACACTTCTGATTGCTGGAGGCAAACCTAATTTCATTCCTGGTTTTTTCTCTGCAGTCATACGAGTTTCAACGAAACCAGGTGCTACTGCATTAACACAAACACGATATCGGGCAAATTCACGTGCAATTGCTTTAGTATATCCAATTATTCCTCCTTTGGCTATTGCATAATTTGCTTGTCCGATATTTCCCGAAACACCAGTAGTAGAAGCAAAATTGATTATTTTCTTAAATTCATCTTTACGCTCTTCTTTTAAGAATTCTTTCATAACTGCTTGGGTGCAAACATGAGTTCCCTTCAAATTTACATCGATAATAAAACGTAAGAGCTTGTCATCCATTTTGTGAATAAGAGCATCCCGAGAAGTTCCAGCATTGTTGACCAAAATATCGATTCTACCAAATTTAGCCACGGTATCGGCAACCATTTTCTCTACTTGCTCTTTATTCGTCACGTCACATGGAATGGCTAAAACATCACCACCCATGGCACGCAATTCTTCTGCAGTTTCCTTACATGGAACTGGATCAATATCATTTATAACTACTTTGGCACCTTGTTCCACAAAGAAAGTAGCAATACCTTTTCCAATTCCACGACCAGAGCCAGTAATTATCGCAACTTTATCTTTTAATAATTCTTTCATTTTTTTCCCTCCTATTGCTCCAACTTCAACCAAAGGCCACCATCTACGCTGATAATTTGACCAGAAATGGCAATTGCATCATCGGATGCTAAAAAGCAGACCATTGGAGCGACTTTTTCAAATGTTATTGGTTGTTTAGACATATCTGTTTGAGTAACCATAAATTCATCCTTTATTTTCTCTCGAGGACCTTGCATTTTCTTTTCGGCCAGTGGTCCAAATGCAACCGCATTGACGTTAGCAAACCTACCAAATTCTCGAGCAAGACTTTTTGTCAATCCAATCATTGCGGCTTTAAAGCCAGCATAGACCGATCCTAAACTTACTCCAGATTTACCCACCATACAAGTCAAGAGGACTACTTTGGCATAAGTGCCTTGAGTCTTTCTTTGAGTGGCAAATTGTTCTCGAACAGCAGCCAATAAATGGA
>CAYRPF010000064.1:0-3577 GCA_964426185.1 uncultured archaeon
CAAACTCTTTTAGATGGAATTAACTTAGCGCGAGGAGATATCATCATTACTATGGATGGAGATGGTCAACATGACCCCATGGACATTCCAACACTCTGTGACTCTATTTTAGAAAAAAACACCGATGTTGTAGTAGGTTCCCGCTATGTAGGTGAATATTATTATCCCATTCCCTTTTTAAATCGTGCTGGGGAAATTTTTATTGAAGCACTTTTAAAATTGCTCTTTCATCAATCAGTTCGCAATAATCAGGGTGGTTTTCGCGCATTTCATCGAAGAACCAAGAAAATCTTTAAACAAGTTCAATTTTTCGATATGGCATTTACCACCGAATTGCTTATGCTTAGTTCTATCTATGGATATAGAATTGAAGAAGTTCCCATTCATTTACATGGACGTTGCTTTGGAAAGTCAAATGTACGTAAGATTTTGCTATTTTTCGATATTTTGAAAGGCTTTTTCTATTATTATTTTAGAAAAGTTAGAACTAGATCTCCCTAAAAATCAAGCACATTTTTTTTATTCATGTCTTTCTGCATATTCAATTCCTTCATTGGATTTATTACATGCCTCGTTTTATAACCAATAAATAGAAGAAGAATTAGGTGGAAAAAACGTTAAATAAAAAAAATCAAAAAGTTACAGTTACGAATTTCTTTTTTCTTTCAAGAAGTTCTATCATTTTAATCTTACTAACTGTTGGAATCATCCTGCTACCGTTTATCCTGCTTGGTTTTCCATTATTTACCAGCAAGTTTTTGCAAATTTTTTCCATCATCACTACATTTTTCATCTTAATTGTTATTCCTGGCTTTCTTCTCTTTATTGTTATTTTTAAAGTAAATCTTAAACTAAATTTTAAACTAAATATCAAGGCAAATATCCACGCAAATATCAAGGCAAATATGAAAACAAATTTTAAGATATACGAGAAATCTCAAATTTCAGTAAATGATTTGCTAAATAGCATGTTTCTTTCTCTAAGTTATTGGTGTTTTTGGGGGGTTTTCATTCATAATTGCGGTGTTTATGGATGGTTTGGAAAATGGTTTATTTTCGGAGCCTATGAAGGTTTAATATTGCCCTTGATTGGCATAATTTGGTATCGGATAACACAGCAAAAATATCTGCCCATTCTTAAGGAAAGTAGAAAAATTGCTTCAAAGGAAGAAGAATCTAGCAATAGCGATGATAATGAAAAAAAAATACTTCACCAAAACAATCAACTACTTGAATACGAGCAATTCACAAATGTACCCAAAAAATCAAATCGAGACCCAAACACTATCAACACTCATCCTTCAATAAAAATCAATAAGGACATTTTCCTATTAATACTCTTTATTTTTTTGCTAAGTGTGTTTACAACACTTCATTTTCCCTTTTTACCGGCAGAAGATGATTGGTATCATGTTAAAATCAGTCAAGCAATGCTCTTACATCAAGATCAGTTTCTTTCAACTGCTTATCGAGGCAATTTATCTTATCATTTTATCGGGGCATTGTTAGCTCTTGGATCTGGACAAGATATGATGGTAGTAGGACATTGGATTGGATTATTACAGATTCCTTTAGCGTGTATGCTGTTCTTCTCTATCGTTAGCACAATTTTACCCAAAAAGAACAATAGAGCAATAGCAATTCTATCCACTTTTCTTTTTGCATTGACCGCGTTAGGAACTTTAATCAATTTTTCACAATTTTGGCCTACTGCACTATCGACCTTGATTGGATTTCAGCTTTATCTGAATTTTTTTACTGCATTAAAAAGAAAATCTTCACGGCTGCAGAACAATATGACATCAAATGAAACAGGGAAAGATGAAAATAAAATAAATGCAAAAATAAAAAATAAAGAAAGAACACCCCAAAAAATGCCGAATTATGAAGAAAAACCAGATGAATATTCAAATAAACTCTCACAATTCCAACAAGATTCAAGCTATAAAAGCCCGATCAAGAAAATTAATCTCAAAAAAGAAAGATTTCCATCATTTAATTCTCAAGTTTCTACATTCAATTTGCAATTTTTTTTTATTCAAAGTATTCTCATAATTGCATCAATCTCGACCCATGTGATTAACACCCTCTTCTTTTTACTGCCACTTCTCGGATCTTTGACCTTTGTCTTGATTCGAGATCGATCATTTCTTAAAATATGGTTTTTATATTTCGGCGGTCTTATTAGCCAAATGATTTTCAATCCTTATTCATTTGTTCTCTTTTTTCAATTCAGTAGGTTTGACAAATTGGAAAAAATTCTAGTTTTAATAACCTCCTTACTGATTATCAGTGTTGTTTTAATATTTTTCGAACGCTATGTCAATAAGGATACATATAATCCAAAAAAAAGTCAAAAAAATTATGAAAAATTACCAAAAACGGGCTGGGCTGTCAAAGTAGAGCACAAATTTCTCTTTCAAATAATAATACCTACATTAACTCTTATTATCACCGCAGTACTAATCATTTTGAATGCGCAGAATTCCTATCGATTTCCAACAGATGCGGGCATAATAATTTTGGTGATTTTTGTGTCTGCAGTAATTATTATCTGCAGTTATATGGCGGTTATTCTTTTTCGAAATTACAATTTCTTAGGAAAATTTCATTATCTCAATCTAATGTTCATTTCTGGACTTGTTCTCATTTTAATTCTCTCAGGAACTCTATCTACATTTGTCAATCGCGTGCTCCAATTATTCAGTTTTTATTTTTTTATTGGTTTCAGCATGTACTTATGGTATAAGTATAGGAAATTCACAGAAAAAAAGCAAAAGCAAAGATTTCAGATCTTTCAAGGATTAACTTTAAGTTTTTTACTTATTTCAACCTTTATTGGAATAACATATCAACTGGAGTTTAAAAATTACATTTCTTCCGCCGAAAATTCGTTTCTGGCAAACACAACCCGATTTTTGAATTACAGTCATGACTTATCTCATGATGATTCAACAAACGGATCTAATTTTTCTCCGACCTGTATTATTATTGGAGGTTTTAAATGGAAACATCCCTTTAATTATTATGCATATTTTAACATAAATCTATATACAGTAGAGGAATTTCAATTATTGTGGAATTCTGATAATGAAACGTTTAATAATCAAGTAGAAATGATAAAATCTCTAAATGAACTGCGAAACTCTTATCATCGACGGAATGTTTTCTTTTATTTTGATTCGAGTTATTGTTCTGAAGGAATATATTTAACCGATTTGAAATATTTTGGATCTATTAATGTTAATCAGTTAAATGGTCTTGTAAATGGAATACTTGTAAATCGAGTGGCTGTAGGAGGCACAAACAACCGCGTTCTTTATTGGTTTAGAAATTAATAGAAAGATATTATTTAATTCATTAAGAAAGGATAACAAGAATGTCATTAAAGTTAAATAATCTTAAGAAAAAAATTAGTACACTAACAACTTTAGATATTTTATTATTGATATTTCTGCTTTTTACCTCTGTTTTTTATATCTGGCTAATCGATAACCCACTAAAATACTTCTATCTTCTGCTGATCTATGGTTCTATTATCGTAATTAAAAAATTACTGATGGTCGAACCTGTTCTA
>CAYRPF010000064.1:3677-14483 GCA_964426185.1 uncultured archaeon
TAAATTCAGATTCAAAATTGGATATAGAATTAAAAAACGTTGCAAAATTAGATATAGATTCCGATTCAGTAGAAGATATAAGTAATAAATTTCTTTCTCATGGGCAGTTTAAAATCTATAAAAAGAAGTTTAGAAGCCAACCATATTTTGGCTTGAATTTAAGTTTTCCTGTAATTATTATGAGTTTGGTTCTATCTTTTAATATTAATTCAACAATTTTGGCATATTTACGTTCATTCTTGACCCTCGCGGTAATTCTCTCCTTGCCAGGATATGTTTTTTTTGCATTTAATAAAAATTTACGAGAATCCCTTTCAAATCTTGAATTTTTCTTGTTTATTGTTTTATTCAATTATATTTTCGCAGGAATTCTCTGGTTAATCATTTTACTATTTAAATTCAATCACCAATCCCTTATTTTTCTATGTTTCTATTTTATTTTAGCAGTAGGGAATATAATAATTCATTCCAATTCGAAAATTGCTAATTTGAAATTTGAAGTGCCACCATCTTTCTCAACTCGCAAGGATAAATATGGATTATTGATCATTGGTTTATTCTTTCTATTTTCTCATATTCTTACAATACCAGCAACTAACTATTCGTACATCGATATCCAACGTCATTATTCTTATGCAGTTCTTTTAGGAAGAGATATAGGATTATATCTGAATTTGAATTGGGGTAATTTCCTTGCGCATTTATTTGAATCTGCTTTCGTGTATTCTTCTAATTCAAATATGGAAATCATTCAAGTTTGCTTGGTATTTATAACTTTTCTCTATCCATTTTTCTTTTATTCATTCGTTCAGCGATTTTTCAACAAAAACGATTCCCGTCTTCCAATTTTCGCCACAATGATATATATGCTTGGATCTTTAGGAGGGATAGGTTGGCTATACTATGTTAAAACAAAAATTGCATATTCTTTGGGTCAATCTTTACTGTATAATAATATAATAAATACAGTATTCTATCAAACATTCAAAACAAATTCGTATGGATTTCTTCCTTCATATTTTAAACCTATTATGGTTTCTATGTTCATCTTTTTCTTTCTTCTACAATTGTTGCGTAATTTTAAATTATCTCAAAAAAATTTTCTGTGGATTTTCTCTTTAGTCTTGGCAGCGATGTATTCCATCCATGTTGTAGAAGCCACGATATTTACCTTTTTTATTGGAATTTGGGGTTTTTTTTATAAATCCCAGCGTTATCGAATAAATGATTCCTTAATTGCCGCATTTTTTGGAACATTAATTGCTCTAATTAGTTTTTTCGGTTTAAATCTTGCAAGGCATAAGGTTCCTTCATTTTATTTTGCAATTCTTGGTCTTAATCTATTAATATTAATATTTACCTTATATTTTCGCTCGAAACGTTTCTCACTGAAAGATAGAACTTTAAAGAATGCCCAAAATACTAAGAAAAACACCCTTAGTACAAGAAACATAAAAAATCAGAACAACGAAGATTTTATTTTTTTCGGTCCAAAATTTCAAAATAAAATCGTAAATGTCTTCCCCGTAGTTGGGATAATCTTCCTTACTATTGCAATACTAACATGGATTACTCTTTGGGATTCATATGATATCAGTTATTTTATTTTAAACCCCTATCGACAAATTCCGTGGTTTTTTCAAGGATTAAGATTGGGATTTATTGGTTTGGGAGGTCTATATTATTTATTTTTGCGAGTAAAGTCTAAAAAGTCCATTAGGGATTATAATTTCCTTATATTATTTTCAATTTATTCTTTTATAGTAGGACGAATTATAACTTTTTCTAATATTTTCATCTTTCCTCAATCTCCGGTATATTGGGAGACCCGATTTGATGTTTTTATTATAATTCCGTATACAATTCTTATTTCCTTGTTTATTTTAGAAAAATTCGATCATTATTTTAGAAATGAGAACAAAAATCTGCAATTTTATAAACTAAAAAATAAATTTAAAGAGATTAGGCAAAGTGCAAATGGTATTTTCATATTATTGTTAATATTCTTTTCCAATTTCACGACCGTTTTACTTAATTATGAAGTTCGTTGGGCAACATCTGCTCCTAATAGAAGTATGTTAGCGAGTGATGAATGGAGCGATACAAACGAAGGAATCGAATTCCTTTCACAACTTCTTGATAAAAAACCTGCCAGTGCAATATTGACAATTTCTTCGGATACATTCGGTTTGATAAATATCGCTGGTCCCGCCAACCTTCTGCTACTAAAAAAAGAGAGTTATACTTCCGAAAATCCAACATCTTTTTTACTTGAGGTATTTAAAGCACATTATTGGCGAGATTCATTCACATATCCTTATGTTTTTCTGTACGTTTCTTCAGATGATTATGATGTATTGAAAGATATCTATAATTCCTTCTTAGGTACAATTATTGATACGTTTCCAATGGTTTTTTCAAACAACGAAACAAGGATCTATGATATTTCTCATCTATCTTATCCAACTTCGGAAAGTGAAACCGCATTGATATATCCCACTGATGATATTTCTCAAATTGATACGAATGCAAATAACCTTTTACGAAATGACAGTTTAGAAATGGAACATATCATTACATCATTACTTTCTCAAGGAAGTGGAAACGTTTCACTTGCATTTGATGGGGAAAATTTTGATCATTTTTCAAATTTAATATTAAGTTATGATATTCCAAATCAAACTACTTCTAGTATCATTGATTTCAATAAATTTGAGAAAAACTCTGTATGGAAAATGTATAATTCAACCTCAATTGGAATAAATGCTTCATTTTTCATTGAACGAAAATCAAATATTACTTCATATCAAGAAGTATCTGCGTTTAATTTAACCTTTATTATAAACTGGACACATTTTTCAAATTCTTCCCAGTCGCAATTGAAATTTCGATTCAATCAAGATTTGAAATTAGATTTTTCAGAAATTATTTTTAATTTTTCTGCTGATGGAAAAGTATTTTGCTATTATTGGGATGAATTCGGAGAGAACATCTATCATTTTCCAAATTATGGTATTCTAAAATCAAATATTCCAGGAATTTTTATATTTTCCGCCCAATTTGCGAAAAATAATTATAATTTCTTTGTAAATGATGAAAAAATTTTAAACATCTCTGGAAATTACCCTACTACATACTTAGGTTTTCAATATTTAAACAATATTGGTGAAAATCACGTTTCAATTAATCTGACCCAAAATTCATGCACAAATTACTTGTCAAATCTTCGTCCAAAAGAAGATTATTATAAAAGTGCAGAAAATGGTCAAAATGTTGCTATCTTCAATACTAATGGTTATCAAAATATTGCGGAAGATTTTTTTACAATTAATTTCTCAATTCCAGGAAATTACCTTAGTTTTAATCAAGTTCAATTCGATCAAATTGCCAATGCAACTAAATCTAGAATTCCAACATTTTCCATTCCCAATGTAGACATTCCTCCTCTTCAAATTAACAATGATACTATTTCAGTCATTGCAAATTATAGTAATGGGCTTGAAACTATCCCGTTTATTTGTAAGAAAACTGTTGGAAAAGGACAATTATTTTATGTTAATATATTTCCATTAACTTCATTTTTTATCGATCATGACTTAATAGGTCCAGATATTTACTCTAGCAGTTTGACTTGTCTTGCTTCTCTTTTTTCCAACAATACTTTTACAGATTTACTGAAAAACTTGTTTAATATTTCCTCTTTCAATCGATCATTGGGTTATAAGAATATTGCCCAAAATATGCCAATTGATCATATATTACTCTTAAACACATTAATTTCAGCAAAAAATTTCATAATCTCCACACAAGAAGCACGAAATATTGATAAAATAGAAGTAACCTTTCAGAATTCATCGATTCAAGTATTTCCCAATATTTATCAACTAAGAATCTGTCATTCGGGAGAAGTTATTTTTCATCTGCTGGATGCAATTTGTCTAAACGATGAAGACTCTTTTTATCCTACGTTAGTTCAAAATCAAACTTTTTGGGTAGATTTTAATCAAGAAAGAAATGAAATTTTAGTGAAAAGCGGAAATATGACTTATATTCTTGAAAATATCTCCCAAATTACCTTTTATCTCTTAGATGAAATGGCAATTTCTCTTAGGGATGTTAAAATTCAAGCATCTTATGCCAAAATATTCTATTTAATTGAACCTTTGGTTTTTAAGAACTACTATACAGCATTCACAAATACATATATGGAATTCACTTCATCTTTACCCAATGGGCTAAACTTTTCAATCACTAATTTAGGTAACAATCTTGCCATTTACAATTCATCATTTGAAATTACACAACCCATTAATCGTGATTTTTACTACAATGAACTGAAATCAATTCCAATAGCATTACTTTGGTTAGCTGTAGAGTCAATATTATATATTATATTTTTAAAGTGGAAGAAAAAACAAAAAGAATCTAATTTGGATAATCTCGTTAAACAAACAGCAAATTCAACAAAATAATTCACATTTAAAATCAAAAAAACCATTTGAATACAACATACAGATTTTTTATCTCATCAAAATCGAAAAATAAAGAAATTGATGAATTTTCATATATTTTTGAGAGACATTTTCAATATACAAGCGGGCTTTCTTCCCAAATTCGGTTATTTTGGAAGGATGAGTGATCAAGTACTCAAAAGCGTTTGCCAATTTAGCATGATCATTAGGTGGAACAATTATTCCATTTTGGAAAGATGTAATATAATTCGAGATAACCCCGACATTCGTGCACACACATGCGCAGCCGGAACACATTGCTTCTAATAAAGCAGCAGGTAAACCCTCTGTATAAGAAGGAATAACAAAGATTTCTGCCGATTGATAATATTTAGGTAATTCCGATAACGGAAATTTTCCTAATAATTTAACATTTTTGGTTAAATTATGTGAAATAATGAATTTTTTAATCCAATCTTCCATTTTTCCATAGCCAATCATTTTTAATTCAAAAGGAAGCCCTTTCATAGCTAAAATTTCAACGGCTTTTAACAAATTATCGATTCCTTTTTCCTTTTCATATCGCCCCGAGTATAATATGCTAATTTTAGAGGATTCTTCTAATTTTGGATAGGTTTTTTCAATAAAAATAGAAAAATCCACGAAATTAGGACTAAAATAGACATTAGGTAAGTTATATCGTTTTAAAATTTCAAACATTTCTGCGGAAACGGTGAAAACCATGGCAGAATTACGACAAATTACAAATTCTAATAAAGAAATAATACTTGAAACAACCTTTTTTAATTTTGAGGATTCATATAAAATTTCGAAAGAATTGCGCTCAAATCCACCTAACCATGTCATGTATGGAACTCTGCTTATTTTTGAATTAATTAAAGTTGGGACACCTGCAAGAATAAGGTTTTCTTCACGGATAAGATCAATTTTAAATTTTTTAATGACTTTTAGTTGCAGACGAATCAATCTGATGTAATTAAGGAGTAAATCAGCAATAGTTTTTACTATTGAATTGGATAAAGAAAAAGGAACAGAATATACAAATAAATTGGGTGAAATTTGCTTCTTCATGGAAACGTTCTCTTCTGAAAAGCAAAGAAATACCACCCTATTAAATATCTTTGACCACGCTTTTGCTTCTTGAAACGCCTTTCCTGGAATTTTTTCTAAATTAGAAACACGAATCTGGCTTACAATCATTAAATTCTTGGTGGCGAAATTATCAATTTGTTTATTCATCATAAATACACTCCAGATAAAGTTGTTGATATTTTTTCGCTATTGATTTCCAATCAAAATGACTCTTCACCCAATTGAAGGCTTGTTGTGCGAGTATTTTTCTATCCCGTTTGGGATTAAAAAAATCTTGTAAACAAGATATCATTTGATCTCTATTTCCTGGTTCTACAATGAATCCAGCAGGACCAGTCATTTCTTTCATTTCCCCTACAGATGAGCACAAACATGGAACACTGGAAGCTAAAGATTCTAAAATTACATTGGGAAATCCTTCTACATAGGATACCAACACTGTTAGATCTGCAATTGCATAGAAATCTTCTAAATTTGAGCGGTATCCAAGAAGAAAAACATTTGATTTCTGTGTACAATTTTGATAGGCAATTTCTAATTTACTTCGATAAATTCCATCACCAATAATCAGAAGTTTATAGTAAGAACGCTCTGGTTCAGGAAAACTAAAAAGAAACTTCTCAAATGCAGCTAAAAAATCAATCATACCTTGGACTTTCTGCTCAAAAATCATCCGTCCTACATAAAGAATTATTTTATCATCAGATTTAATATAAGGAGAGAGATTAAGATGAGAGATTATTTTTGCTTTTACGTCTTTATCGTTTAAAGTAGTGTAGTGATAAGGTTTCTCGGGTATTTTTATCCCTAATGGGATATATTCCAATTTAGAACCAAAATTCCACCCCAAATATTGAAAATACTCTTGAATACGGCGTGAAACGATTATGATTTTAGAGGTTTTGGTGTTGGTTAATTTATAGAGAAATATTTCAAAGCGGAACTTAAAATCTACTCCATGATATGTATAAACGAACGGAATTCTACATAATAAATTGAAAAAAAGACAGACAACACCAGTAATTGCAGGGCTATCAGCATGAATAAGAGCAATACGCTTTTTCCTATGGATCCTCAAGATAGAAATAATTGCATAAGCGGTAAATCGGAGAGAAAACCAGATTTGATTCCATTTAGAATTTGAATTCATATCTAATCCCTTAACGGGTAATCTATGTATTTCAAAATTTGACGATATCTTTTGATATTTTGTTTTCTCTTGGTTTGGATTTGAGGATATATTTACCATCTCAAAATGATGATTATTAACAAAATTAGACAAATCAAATGCATACTTTGCAGGTCCGCCTGCATTGGGATCGGGAAATAATCGTGTAGTTAAGCGAATTATGGTAATCTTTTTACTTGGCATGATTTTTCATTTTCTTCTGTTTTTTATTCGCTTTACGGTTGTGAATTAAGAAATTAAAATAAAATGGAATATTTGTTAGAAAGTTTTGTAATTTTATAGGAAAATCCCATAAAAAGAGAAGGATCATCGGATCTTTGAAAATATCAATAATCAATAAATGGAAATATAGATTTTTACTAAATGGAGTAAAATTTAATGCAGATTTTAAAAGTCTTTTGATCTCTTTTAATTTATTCATTCGAATCATTCCAGGTCCAATAGCTATAAAAAGCGCAGTAATCGCCTTGGGATGTTGATTGAAATAAGCCAGAAATTCATTTACAATAACTAATCGCGCCTTTACTCGGTTAATTGGATTTGATAACTCTGAACTCAAACTCACTGAATTTTTACTGATAGTATACTTTACTAAAATCTCTGGAACAACTTCGATCGAAAATTTCGAAGCAATACGGAGCCACATCTCATAATCTTGAGAGCCTCCTTTTTGAAACACACCTAATTCGCTAAAACCTCCACAATCATCAAAAACATCCTTTTTTATTAAAGGAACACTCGCACCTCCAATAAAATTCGATACAAGCAAATCTTGAAAAATATTTCCTGATTTCTTTTCAATTTTGAATGAGATAATTCCTCTTGGATAGAATTTCACTAATCCACAATATACTAAACCTAATTTAGAACTTTTACTCTCTTGGAATTTACTCAGTTGCTTTTCTAATTTATGGGGATACCATTCATCATCAGAGTCTAAAAAAGCTAAGTACTCTCCATTAGCTAGTTGAATTCCAATATTTCGCGCTTTATTTGCACCTAAATTGTTTGGTAAAAGATAATACCTTATTTTTTTATTTGTTTTTTGCCACTTTTTTACAATTTTTTCGGTGTTATCTTGAGATCCATCATCAATAATTATAAGTTCAAAATTTTGATAAGTTTGATGTAAAACGCTTTTTATCGCCTTTCCAATCACCGATGCTCGATTATATGTAGTGATGATGATGCTTATCAAAGGAGAAGCAGAATTGAAAGGCATAATTCAATAAATCAATGTTAAATTATAAATTCTCTTTAATGAGAACCTTTTTTCAATCTTCGTTCAATTTATTCAATAGAAATCTCTCGAATGCGGAACAATTTAAAAAAAAATAAATCTTAAGCCGTTTTTTCTTAAGTATTGTATGAAGGAAAAAATCGCTACCCGTATAATCATTCAAGGAATTATACAAGTTGTTTCTGCCCTCTCGTATTATTTCCTACTGAAAAATTTGGCGGTTGAATATATTGGAATTCAAGGAACGGTTGCAACAGCGATTAATCTATTTTCTGCAATCTACTTCATTGGAATTGATGTTGTTTATTTACAATATAATAATGAAAATGATTTCAAAGATTATTTTTCAAATTATATGATAATTAAACTTTTTTTATTACTGTTGAATTTTGTGCCGTTAGTTTTCTATGTTATATTCTTTGGATCTCCTGACAATGTATATTTTTTCATTATGATCATTGCTACAATATTTCTACGCATTGCAGATACTTTTTGTCTGAATCTACGAGCAAATTTAAAAATAATCAAGGGAGAAATTATTGAATTCATCTCCACTTTAATGTTATCTATTACCCGATTAATTATAGCGTTGTTTGCTTCTCGATTTACAAATCCATTATTGATCTTGGGTTTAACCACACTTTTTTTTTATTTATTGAAATTAATAAGTTCCTTTCTTATTTCAAAACCAGATTTAAGTTTTACAAAACCCCAAAAGGAGAGAATATTCACTCTATTAAAAGCTACAGTCCCTTTAATTTTTTCAAATATGATTATCTTCCTAACAGATAATCTGGGTAATTTTATAATCAGTCTGTCAAAATCAACAGTGGAATTTGGATATTTTTTTGCTATGAATTCTTATGTTATAGTCATCCTTACTTCAGTCACGCTTTCATTAGCAGTTATCTTTCAAGCATATTATTCAAAATGGATAAATCAAGAAAAATTTGAGGAGATTAAGGATTTTTCTTTCATTATGGAAAAATATACTTCAATTTTTTATTTAGTCGTTATTATAGTTATAAATATTGGGGGAAGGTTGCTGATAAACTTATTTCTGCCTCAATATCTTCCAGGGTTAAAATATCTCTATATTTTAAGTTTTTTACCCTTGTTAAGTGGAATAAATCGCCCATACATAAAATTACTCTATGCTGGGCGACACCAAAAATTAATGGCCAAATATTATTCAGTAACCCGTGTTCTTTACCTAATATCGTTATTTGTTTTCATTCCTTTACAGATAGGAAATTTGAATCTTTTTGGATTTGGTGCCCTTGGGGTATGTTATCTCCAAATAGCAATTAATCTGGTCGATTATATTGCTTATAGGTATTTTTGTTTCAAGAAATATCAAATTCCAGTTAATTATAACACTCTAATAATATTTATATTAGGGATTTCTGTCATTGGAGTCTACCGCCTTATTGTGGTTCAATTGCATTGGATAACTGTAGAAAATACCATTTCGATAATAATTTCGACATTTCTCATCCTTATATTCTTTGTATTATTTTTAGTTTTGTTTAAACAAATTACAATTCGAGATTACCGTATTTTTAAAGATTTGATCACCATCAAAAACTATAAAACAAGTATGATTTCTGAATTTCAAGATAACACACAACACTTGAATACCTAATAGTCATTATATAGTACTTGTGATTCAAATAATTCTCCAATTTTTTTAGGAGTAAATGATGATAAATAAGTAATATAAGCATTTTTTCCAATAATCGGCAGTTTTTCGCGATTTTGATATAAAAACACGATTTTTTTTGC
Organism: uncultured archaeon; assembly: GCA_964426185.1. GTDB lineage: Archaea > Asgardarchaeota > Lokiarchaeia > Sigyniarchaeales > Promethearchaeaceae > Harpocratesius. The sequence continues at coordinate 13,456 of CAYRPF010000064.1, forward strand.
TAAATCACCTGGATCTTGCTTCTTACAAAGAATTATATCGAACCCAGATTTGAAAAATTCAGTTGTTGCGTAATTTTTACTCGTAATCACTACTTTTGCCATTGCAAGAGCCGAATAGACTTTGTTGGGAATAACTATTTGTGCCTTTAAAGAATTTCCGAATATCCCCAATTGAATGGTTGAACGCTGAACATAATTTCGTAGTTCTTCTTCAGAAACTCTTGGTATAAGGTGGACATTCGTGAGCTTTTTTTCTTGGATGTATGATTTTATTGAAGCTAGAATTTTATTTCCTTGCAAACCTCCTATAATTTCAAATGATATATTTTTATAATCTCTTAATTTTTCGGCAGCTTGAACGATGGTTTCAATTCCTTGCAATGGAATGAATTTTCCATAAAAACCCACAACAAATTTACCTTCTTTTTTTGTATTTTTAGATGGATTAGGAAAATATATTTGATTATTTGACCCAACTGGAATTACCTTAAATTTATCAATTGGAATTCTAAAAAATTTAGAAAAAAACACTGCATGAGCTTTAGTATCTGTAAGGACGTATCTACATCGAGATAGTGCTTTTTTTTCATATATGTAAAGAAATTTGGCAATGAAAGATTGAGGTTCAAACAATTTATGATCAAAAATTATGGTATTATAATTAGAAATGAAAGGATCTAATATTATTTTCTTTTTATCTAAAAATCGAGTAAACAATACCGGTTTTAACATTGGATAGCCTACAATAAGATAATCGTATTTTATTTTTATTACCATACTTAACAAAAAGACATATTCTTTAATCGTCTCCTTTAAGAATTTGAATGGATTTGTGATTTGGCTTTGAAAATTATAACGGCAGATGATAATTTGATGACCTAAAATTCTTAATCCACGAATTAAATTGGCATATCTGGAATATTGTGGGTTTAATTCACCAAAAAAGCATATTTTCATCGTTCACTCAAAAATATTAATTCAAAATACAGTAAAAATCATTTCAATTTAGTAAAGAAAAAATTGAAAAT
>CAYRPF010000064.1:14583-19965 GCA_964426185.1 uncultured archaeon
GTAATTTCAATTTCTCCGCGTGCAGATGGTTTCAACGATTTTGCAAACTCAACAACCCTCTCATCGTAAAAATATAAACCTGGAATTGCATAATTTGATTTCGGCTGCTTTGGCTTTTCTTCCAGCGAAATAACGTTGTTATTCTCATCAAATTCCACCACACCGAATTCTTGTGGATTATTCACATAATATCCAAATATTGTTGCACCTTTTTCCAGATTGCGGGCATTAGCAAGAATGTGGCTGAATCCTTGCCCATAAAATACATTATCCCCCAAAATTAACGCCACTTTATCACCCGCAATGAACTCTTCCCCAACAATGAAAGCATCCGCCAATCCACGAGGTTCAGTTTGCACCTTATAAGAAAGTTGAAGACCAATTTGAGAGCCATCTCCAAGCAACTCTTGATAAAAAGGTAGATTGCGAGGATCAGAAATAATCAATATTTCTCGAATATCCGCCAGCATTAATACCGAAAGCGGGTAATAGATCATGGGCTTATCATAAATTGGAAGAAGCTGCTTGCTGACAACTTGCGTGATGGGATAAAGACGGGTGCCCTTACCACCGGCCAAAATGATTCCTTTCATATTTTATTTTTCTCCTTTATGATTTAAGAATATTGCTCGATAAAAAAAACAAATATTATTACAACTATTATTTCAAGTTTTCCAGAATCAAGCGAGGTATGGCTTCAGAAACTCCCTCGAAATTGGACCCCCACATTTGTTGAATTTTTTCTGTATTTAAAGAAGAATCTGCAGGCCTTATGGCTTTTTGCTTCAGTTCTGTAATTCTCTCAATCGTTCCCAGTTTTAAACTACCTAATCTCCTATTTTTATTTTCTTTCTCACGTTTAGATATTATTGACTTGAGAATCTTCTCTACAAAAAATAATCGAGATACTGCTTCGGGTCCTGCTGTATGAAAAATCTTTGAATTCACGAAATTCATGGAATTCTCAGAATTCTCGGAATTCTCGAAATCTCGCATCCAATAAAGGCACTCCGCTAAATTATCCACCAGAGTAGGTGTGGTTATCTGCCCGTCGATAATTGAAAGTCTTTTTCCCTCCAATAATGCTTTATAGGCCCACGAGAAGAAATTATCCCGTTGCCCCATATCCGGCCATCCATACAGCACACTCGTACGACATATGCGCGCTTGCACACCTTCTTCCATAATAAAGCGTTCTCCTTGAAGTTTTGTTTTTCCATAGACAGAAAGGGGATTCGGTTCATCTAATTCGGAATAATTTCCCTGCAACCCATCAAAAATGAAATCGGTAGAGATATGAATCAATTTTCCACTAATTTTATTAACAGCGTGAGCCACATACTTTGGTCCGAGAGCGTTGATATCATAGGCACGGTTTGGGTAATCCTCGCAAGCATCTACGTTGGTCATAGCTGCGGTTAAAATGGTGAGATCTGGCTTATTATCCGAGATTATTCGGAAAACTTCATCTGAATTGGTGATATCCATTGAAATTTGGGGACAATCAAACGAAAAACCACTGAAATTAACATCTGCCCCCAATATATCATCGGTTGGTTGAAATCGGGCAATTAATTTTCGACCAAGAAAGCCGTTTGCACCAATAATTAGTACTTTCACTTTCTATTCTCTCATGATTATTTTTTCTTGATCAAGTTTGATCATATTTAAATTAGCTGTGGAATAGTCCTTTAAATTATCCATTCAAAATTTATTCTTTTATTTGGTTAATTTAGTTCCATATTGTTTGGAATAATATTCTAAATATTCTCCTGTTATGCAGTGTTCTATCCATTCAGCATGTTCAAGATACCATTTGATGGTTTCTTGCATTCCTGTTTCAAAATCATATTGTGGGCGCCATCCTAACTCTTTAGTTGCTTTTTCAAAGTTCATTGCATAGCGTAAATCATGTCCAGGCCGATCTCGTACAAAAGTGATTAGATCTTCCCCTTTTCCAAGAGCCTTAAGTAAATATTTTACCATATTTAGATTAGAAACTTCTGCATCGCCACCGAAATTGTATACTTCTCCCGCCTTACCCTTTTCCAACGCAGCTAAGATTCCACGACAATGATCCGTAACATGAATCCAATCACGCACATTCGAGCCATCTCCGTATACTGGTAGGGGTTTATCTGCTTGAATATTACGTATCATCAACGGAATGAGTTTTTCTGGAAACTGGTAGGGCCCATAATTATTCGAACAGCGAGTAATCACTACAGGTAGCTGATACGTGTGGAAAAAGGCTTGTACTAACATATCAGCCGAGGCTTTACTGGAAGAATAAGGACTGCGGGGATGAATTGGCGTTTTTTCGGTAAAAGCAGGATCATTGAATCCAAGATGGCCGTAAACTTCATCAGTGGAGATCTGCACATATTTCTTGACTTGATGGCGGTATTTTTTAAAAGCGTTAAGCAAAGTGAGGGTCCCTTTCACGTTCGTATCTACAAAAACGTCAGGGTTGGAAATTGAGCGATCGACATGAGATTCAGCTGCAAAATTAATGATGGCTTCAATATTATATTCTGATAACAAGTAATCAACAAGTTCATAGTTGCAGATAGAACCTTTAACAAAATGATAACATGAGTGATTCACATAATCATGCAAATTTTCAGGATTTCCAGCATATGTCATTGCATCCAGATTCCAAATTTCAAAATCGGGATATTTTTCCAGAATTAGGCGGATAAAATTACTACCGATGAAACCAAGTCCGCCGGTGATGAGTAGGTTCATTTTTTTTAACACATTTTTGGTAGGCATTATCGATGTTTTAAAATAAATGTTGGTGCTTTTATATAGATTTGCATTAATTTATTTGCTTTTAATAATCAAAATTATTCATGCTTAAAACATTTGATTTCTAAACTTTTAAAAGAATTCTTCATTGCTTAAATTATATTAAAAGAAATTCATTAGACTTAGGTTAATTTTATGGAACATCTTGATAAACTCGAAAATAAAAGCGTGCATATCCTTCGGGAAGCATATGCGCAATTTAAAAATCTCGGCATGCTATGGTCTATTGGAAAAGATTCAACCGTACTTCTATGGCTTACACGAAAAGCTTTTTTCGGTCACGTGCCATTTCCACTCATTCACATCGATACAGCTTATAAAATTCCAGAAATGATCGAACACAGAGATCGTTTGGCAATAGAATGGAATTTGGATATGATTTACGGTCAAAATCAAGAAGCATTGCGTTTAAAACAAACTTTTCCCGATGGAAATGCCACCAGATTAGAGTGTTGTAAAAATCTCAAAACACTCGCCTTGGAAAATACTTTGAATGGGCATTGGCCTCGATATCGCATGAATCACACCACCGGAAAATACGAGGTGGATAAAAATACTGAACCATTTACCGGAATTATTGTAGGAGTGCGCGCCGATGAAGAAGGTAGCCGTTCTAAAGAGCGCTATTTCTCCCCACGGGACCGAAACAACGATTGGAATATCGAAGAGCAGCCACCTGAATTTTGGAACCAATATAAAACAGATTTTGCACCCGGAACTCATGTTAGAATCCATCCCTTGCTAGATTGGACTGAGTTGGATATATGGGAGTATATCGAGCGCGAAAATATTCCGATAGTTTCATTGTATTTAGACCAAGGAGAAGGTACCCGTTATCGTTCTTTGGGATGCTGGCCGTGTACCAAACCTGTGAAATCTGATGCAAAAACGGTGCATGAAATCGTTGTAGAACTCCGAACGGGAAAATATTCAACCATTGCAGAGCGTGACGGCAGAGATCAAGATAAGGAAGATGGGGGCGGTTTGGAAGCCCTGCGTCGGGATGGATACATGTAAAGCAATTTTACTGAGAGGGAAAATCATGACAAATAATACGAATAGCCCAGATAACACAAATAAAACATCATTAAATTCAATATCAAAACATTATCGAGACGAACATATGAATGTTGCGATCGTCGGGCATGTAGATCATGGAAAAAGCACCATTATCGGGCGTTTATTGGCTGATACCAATTCTCTTCCGGAAGGAAAACTCGAACGTGTCAAAGAAACTTGCCGTAGGAACTCTAAACCTTTTGAATATTCCTTTTTACTCGACGCTTTAAAAGACGAACAAGCACAGGGGATAACCATCGATGCGGCACGTGTTTTCTTTAAAACCCCCAAACGAAAATATATTATTATAGACACACCCGGACATATTGAATTCTTGAAAAACGTGGTCACCGGTGCATCACGCGCCGAAGCTGCACTATTGGTAATCGACGCACATGAAGGTATTCAAGAAAACTCTAAACGTTACTGCTATATGCTTTCAATGTTGGGAATCAAGCAAATTGCGGTTCTAATCAATAAAATGGATTTGGAAAATTACTCCGAAAGCCGCTACAATCAAATAAAATCAGATTACGCAGAATTTCTCAAAAATCTTAATCTCCAACCGACGGCTTATATTCCAGTTTCGGGTAAAGAAGGGGATAATATAGCGGTAAAAACTTCTAAAATGCCTTGGTATACTGGTTATACCGTACTGGAACAATTAGATCTGTTTTTGACACAGAAAGATCCTGAAAATCAAGATTTCCGGATGCCGGTGCAAGATGTTTATAAATTCACAAAAGACGGGGATAACCGCCGAATAATAGCGGGCACAATTATCAGTGGACAAATTTCGGTGGGCGATGAGGTTCTATTTTATCCATCTAACAAGAAAAGTCGCATAAAAAGCATCGAAAGTTTTAATACAACTCCAAAATCAACTATTGGTGCGGGTTATGCAACCGGAGTAACTATCACCGACCATCTCTATTTAAAACGCGGTGAAATGATGATTCGCGCTGATCAACAGAAGCCAGAAGTGACTTCGAGAATCAAAGCAAATATCTTCTGGTTGGGGCGAAATCCTTTTATCATGGGCAAAAATTACCTGCTTAAAATCGGAGCCCAAAAAATAGAGATGGAACTGGAAAAAGTAGAAACCGTCATTGATGCTTCCAGTTTGGATTATCAGAAAAAGGATCAGGTGAATCGACATGAAGTTGCCGAAGTCATCTTAAAGCTGAAATCTCCTATAGTTTTCGATCTCCCTCATGTTAACGTGTTGACTTCCCGATTTGTAATTGTAGACGAATACGAAATTTGGGGTGGTGGGATTATTTCGGAGAGTTTATCTGATACTAAGAAAGCCTTTCGAGATAAGTTAATGATTCGCAATTATAAATGGGAACGCTCCTTGGTTAACATTGAAGATCGAGCAGAGCATTATAACCAAAAATCTTGCTTGATTCTCATCACGGGAGAAAAGGCTGTGGGAAAGAAGGCATTTGCCAAATCCTTAGAGAAACGTTTATTCTTAGAAGGCAAACATACTTACTATTTAGGTATCGG
>CAYRPF010000065.1:0-11266 GCA_964426185.1 uncultured archaeon
AAATAAAAATAGAATTCTAATTTCCTACTTCACTTAATATCTGGGGAATTAATTGCTCAAAATTTGAATTTTCGTTAATTCCCTCATTTTCATCCGTGCTTTTTACCACGTTCAATATTACAATATCTGCTCCATTAAAATAAGCCGTTCGTACCCGTAAAGGAACTATTCCTCCTGCCACACTTATGAAAACATCATATTTGCTGCGAATTTTGGAGATATCTTTGTAGCGAATAATCGAACGAGCTACTGATTCCTCATCGCGACCCTTATGAATAACTACACAATCCGGTTTCATCTTTAAAGGTTGCATTTTTTTGAGTGGATCAGAAACACCCAACATATCAATCATGGAGTAAACATTGCGCGCATTGCAAGCGGCAATAAATCGGTTTAAAGTAGCAACAGGTGAAGATCCCATAGCAGTTACAGCACTGGCACCGGCATTTACAGCAAAATTTACTTCGTCGATAGCTCCGTCTGTTACTTTCAAATCAGCCACTACAACACCGCGCCACATTCGTCGAATTAAATTTATTCCACGAGTGCCTTCTCGTTTAATAAACGGTGTTCCCGCTTCTATCCAAATACGCGGGTCATATCGGATCCTGGGAAGAATTCTCCTTACTTGCTGGATGGTTCCATTGAACGCTATTTGAATGTATCTTTGATTGGGGGTCAAGCCTTGAGGCATAAATTCCCCTCCTTCCTATGGTTTAAAAGTTTTTACCAATGCATCTTTCACGGCAGAATTCTCTGTCGGCATGAAAATGACTATCTTCTCTGAAGGATCTTGTGCAATATCCCGAATTGTCTGATATGCTCGCAACTGCAAGGCTCCGGGTGTTTTTGCCATCACCTCTGCAGCTTCTGCTAATTTCTTGGCGGCTAAAAATTCCCCATCAGCCTTGATGATGGCTGCCCGTTTGTCCCTTTCCGCCTCAGCTTGCTTGGCAAAAGCCCGCTTCATTTCGGCTGGTAATTCCATTTCTTGGATTTTTATCCCACGAATGTCAATTCCCCATTCACTTGTCTCCTTATCTACTGTGTTTTTTATATCAAGGGCAATTTTATCCCGATTCTGTAAGATTTCATCCAGATTCATTGTTCCCATAACATCGCGCAACGCAGCTTGAGTATATTGTCGCACTGCGTAAACAAAATTCTCGATTTTAATAACTGAATCTTCGGGGCGTTCGACTTTGAAATAAACTACAGTATTTGCCAGAACTGGAATATTATCTACAGTCATTACCTCTTGTCGAGGAATATCTTGGGTGATTATTCTCAAATCAACCTTTCGACCGCTTTCCAAAATCGGAATGATATAAATTAATCCAGGTCCGACTGTTCGCTTGTATCTTCCCAATCGGAAAATTACAATGCGTTCGTATTCTACACACATCTTTAACCCTGAAAGCAAAATGCACAGGGCAAAGAATAAAATAACTCCGAGAATTATAAAAACTGTTTCTGCTCCCATAATTTTTTACCTCACTTAAATTCACTTCATTCGGAAAAATTTCTATAACCATAAATGGGAAAATCAAACATGGTACAATCCCACGAAGTTAGAAATTTATCCGATGGTGAATATTGGATAGATCCATCCTTTATAATTAATTTGGCTGCTTTATAAATGGTGATCAATTTTGCTCAATTTTTGGGAAAAAAAGAAAGTTAATTATAGATTAAGAAAGAATGAAAAGTAACCAAGAAATTTTTTAGCAATTAATGTGAAGAAATAACAGGTGTTGAAATGAAAAGATACGATGCCACAAAACCCCGACATTTACCCCGATTTCGTCTGATTGAACCGCACGTAATGCGTACAAGGGATGAATCCGTGGGTTACTTTCGAAATTCTTTGAATTTAACAAAGACCCTTCCTTTTATTGAAAAATATAATCGGGATCACAATTTTGATAAGGACACACGATTAACCCTATTTCATATAATTTTGTGTGCAACAGCGCGTACTTTTGCTTTATATCCACATTTGAATCGCTTTATTTCTGGTCGAAAATATTGGCAGCACAATCGACTTCAATTTTCATTTGTGGTAAAGAAAAAGCTGAAAGCCTATGCAAAAGAGACTTTTGCCAAAATCGATTTCGATCCTTTCGATACCCTAGAGATTGTCCGCAAAAGGGTTCACGCTTTTATTTATGAAGCCCGATCGGATAAAGGTAACGAAACTGAAAAGGAAATCGATGATTGGGGTAAATATCCTCGCTGGTTGTTGATGTTAGCCACAAAACTTTTTCGTACCTTAGAATTTTTTGGTAAACCGATTAAAAGCTTAACTAAGCCAGATCCTTTGTATTGTAGTGTAATTTTTGCAAATTTGGGGTCGGTTGGATTACCCGCTCCCTATCATCATATTTTTGAATGGGGTAATGCAAGTTGGTTTATCACGGTGGGAAAAATCTATAAAAAACCCGTAGTAAATGAAGCAGGCGAAATAGTGGCACAAGATACAGTAGATTTAGGGATTACATTGGATGAAAGGATCAGTGAAGGGCTATATTACGCTTTAGGTTTAAAGGCTATAACAGATTTCATTGAAAATCCCGAAAAATTGATTTCTCCACCCGAAATTCCTGAGGAGAATTTATTAGAATTGGCTCTATTAGATCGCGAAAAGCGTTTAGGTAAATGGGATAAATTCATGTAGGAATTTACTGAAGAAAATTCTTTTTTTTTCATTTTCACCATTTTATATCTAAAATTCCTTTTTCGCTAATTTGTAGTAGTATTGAATGATTTGATATACTACCATGCACCAAAGGGTTAACCGTAAAATAGTATTACAATGTAATGGTTGAACATATTGGATTACGGGATGCGATCATGTTCTCAATCAAGCTAAGTGCAATTTTTGGTAAATATTTATTGAAGTTAATCGTAGAAAAGATTTAGTAAAAAAGGGATTAACTTAATGAAATTTGGATTTCTTCCATAATAGATATCCAATTTCTGAAATAATTACGAATAAATGCGATGATTTGTTCAAACATGATTATCACTAAACTCTAAGGGAAAATACATCTTTATAAGTTTATCGCAGTATTTTTCATGTTTTTCATGAAAAAAGCGCCAAATCCAGTTGAATTGTTTATAAGGTTTCAAATTTTAGATAGAAGAAAGTTTAATTAAAAGAAATTTTGAATAAACAAAAATGTCTTTGATGGATACATATATTATTCACAAATCAATTGTTCTGTCGAGAAAAAAGAGAAATGCTTTGAATTTTAGAAATTGGGCTTCCAAATACCTCGTTGAAAGAATTCATATATTATTTCGGCTTCATGTAAAGCATCATCATATGCACGATGGATTTCAGTATAGTAAGTGTAATCCAAAAAAAGAAATCCCCAACATTCTTGGACACTTGGCCATTTATACTCGGTTCCCTCAATTCGTGGGGGCAATTTAAAATATGGTGTTGCTTCTATCATAGGACATGGAAGCTCTCGGGGAATTTTTATTCCCTTGGCTTTCAAAAAACCGAAATCAAAAGCTTTATTGTACGTGGTAGCAGGAAATTTATTAAGGATTCGTTGAATTTTCGGGGCAACTTCATCCCAAGTGGGCGCTGCGAGTATTTTCTTAACGGTTAAAGTCGAATTTTGGAAAATCCAGCAATTTTCCAAGCGATCTGCCTCAAAACGAGTTAAAAATTCTGGTTCTTTACATAGAGAATCGAAAAGCTTGGAGATAAAATGTGTTTTTAAATCAAGCATAGCAATACCAATTTCGATTATTGTGCCATTCCGTGGAGTTGTTCCAGTTGTTTCAATATCCAAAACCGCAATTTGCATAAGATTGTTAAACCTTTACAGTGCTATCCAAAGGAGAAAAACTCATTGTCAGGGTTAAGTAGAAAGATAACCCCCAATAGGATGATAAACAGAAATGCATAACATAAAAAATCCTTGCAGAAATTTCTTTCACTCATTATAATTCATCCAAAATTGTAGGGGAAGGATTCCTTTAAAAAAATTATAGAAAATTTCTCCACCGATTATTTTCCCCAAAATTTAATTTTTCAGTATTTGAAAAATAGTTAAAATTATTTTTATAAGGAGAGTTCTCTAAGAAGAAATCATGCTGTTACTTAACCCACATAAGCTTGATCGCTTCTATCCAGATGAAATTTCCAAGCAAATCATGGAAAAAACCGTCCAATGGTTTGAAAATAAAGGAAAAATCAATCTATTAAACGATGACTTTGAAAGAGTCTGGTATCAAGATTTTCTGGATTTTCTTAAAGAAAACAAAATCTTTTACAAATTATTAACCCCGGCTAAATATGGAGATGGTTCTACCAGGTGGGATACTTGGAGGAATTGCGAATTCAATGAAATTCTTGCCTTTTACGGCTTACATTACTGGTATACTTGGCAAGTAACAATTTTAGGTTTGGGACCAATTTTCCTAAGCAAGAATGAAAAAGTGAAAAAAGAAACCGTCAGTTTGCTGAAAGAAGGAGGAATATTTGCCTTTGGTCTTTCGGAAAAAGAACACGGAGCAGATATTTATAGTTCCGACATGATTCTCACAAAACACGGAGAGAATACCTACACTGCCAAAGGTTCTAAATATTATATCGGAAACGGAAATAAGGCTTCATTTGTCTCCGTTTTTGGTAAATCAAAACCTCCATTTTATCCCGAAGATAAGAAATACGGCAGTTATGCCTTTTTTGTAGTAAAGACAGACCATGAAAAATATGAATTGGTCAGAAATTTGGTGGCTGTGAGCAGTTACGTGGCAGAATATCGTCTAAATGATTATCCTATCACCGAAGATGAAATATTGGCTAAAGGTAGGGAGGCGTGGGATATGGCATTAAATACCGTAAACATTGGTAAGTTTAATCTCGGATTTGCTTCGATTGGTATTGCTACCCATGCTTTTTATGAGGCTATTATTCATGCCAGTCATCGAATTCTATATGGAAAAGCCGTAACCGAATTTCCCCACATTCAATCCTTCTTTGTGGAAGCCTACTGTCGTTTGGTTTCGATGAAATTGTTTGCCCTGCGAGCGGCCGATTATTTCCGAGTTGCCACGCCGGAAGATAGACGTTATCTTCTTTATAACCCTATGGTTAAAATGTGGGTTACCCTGCAAGGAGAAGAAGTGATTGATTTGCTTTGGGATATCATTGCGGCTAAAGGATTTGAGAAAACTACCTATTTTTCGTTAGCTACACGTGATATACGTGCTCTACCAAAGTTGGAAGGAACTGTCCATGTGAATATGGCTTTGGTTTTGAAATTCATGAAAAATTACTTCTTTAATCATGCCGAATTTGAAGAAGTTCCCCAAGTTTCCGAGCCGAAAAACGATGATTTCTTGTTCGAACAACCTCCGGCTAAGAATTTGGGAAAGATTCGATTTCATGATTATAGAAAAGTTTACAATATGTTTAATCTTCCCAACGTGAACCGTTTTAAGCGAAATATCAAATGGTTGAAACTTTTATTGATCGTGGCACCTCCTACTAAAGCGCAATCTCGGGATTTTGATTTTCTCTTGAATTTGGGCAAGCTGTTCACCTTGGTGATTTACGGGCAGTTAATTTTAGAGAATACTAAGTATTACAAAATCTCCGATGATTTGTTAGAAGAAATATTTGATGTGCTTATTCGAGATTTTGCAAAATACGCCTTAGTATTGAAGAGTAAACCGCAATGTTCATGGAAACAGCGCTGGTTCTGCAGCCGGATGCTGTGCCGTCCAAAAGCCAACCGTGAACGCTTCAAGAGAGTGTGGGAAAAAGAAGTTTTTACCTTAAAGGATCTCTATGAAATGAATCCTTGATCCTCAAATATTTCTGTTAAAAATTTTTTCAATTTTTCTATTTTATTGCAAAAAAAGGTTAAAATCCTGCTCGATTGAATATATGAACGAAAAGTGAAGGCAGTATGTCGGTGGAAGGAACTATGTGATGTTCTACAGTAAGATATTCTTGAAAAATATTATAAATCTTTCTATCTAAGGGCTCCGTGTTTAAGATATGCATGCTTACATGAAAACGCTTTAAATTTTTTAATATCTGCCTTATTTTGGTGGGATCATCATCAAGAGCAAGATCAGAAAAGAGCAATATCAAATACCGATTGTTTATATCCCTCTCTTCAATTTGTTCCTTAAGATATTGAAGTGTACTTTCGATCTGGGTTCCTCCTTCAGCAACACAATCCAAAATTGACGCCACCAATTGATCGATAGGATAAGAATCTGAAAACTTCTTGATATTATACATGGCAGAATCAAAAAATGTTAGGTCGAAATCTTCTTTGGGTAAAAAATAAGTCATCATTGCGACAGCGTAGGTCGCGAAGGTTAATTTGTTTCCTTCCATAGATCCGGATTTATCTAAAATAAGAAGAACTTTTAGGGTATTTCCCCTATTACGTTGGCATAATATATCAGATGGTTGAATATATTTCGAGTTTTTCCCTTGTTCTATTAGATTATCCAGAGTTGCCTTAATTGATACATTTTCCATAGGATCTCCTGGGCGGTACGGCCGTAAATCTTGATTTGAAGGTTTAAATCCCTGTTTAATTCGTCCCATTTGGGATTTTACCATAAAAACTGCTTGATCGACCACAACTTGCTGCAAAATTTTATGTAAGTGGGTTTTAATTTTAGGATCAATTTGATCGCGAGAAAGATACCATTCTTTCAAGAGATTTTCCCCAGAAGCGCGCCGGATACCTTGGAAAAACAATGAATTTAAGCCAGGATCATTTTGTTGAGCCACATAATTGGCGGTTTCTTTAAGAGAATATTGGGATAATGCACTTAGAATGGATGAATTTTGCATTTTGTATCCATTTTGGATGAGTTCTTGAGTTTGTCGGGCATTGGGTTGATATTGCTGAAATTTTTGGGTATATGCCCCCAAATTATCCAAATTTTGAGAAATCATATCTTTTACTGCTTGATGAGGGGCTTGAAGAAGTGCTTCTAGATTTTTGGCATCCATTCCCTTTTCCAAAGCCATTTGTTGGACTTTCTTTCGATCAAAAGGGATTTGCTCTCTAATAAATTCGGAGAGTTGGCTGGCAAACTCATCTGCATTGCTTGAATTTTCTAAAATCTGTGAGGTTATTTTCTGAGTTAAGTTCTTCCTAAACTTTTCCAATTGATGCTTTTTTTCAAGAGTTACCGGCTTCTGCTTAGGAGGAGAAAGAATTTTAGAGAGAAAACTCTGCAGTTGAGATTGTGAGAGTGTGTTAAGGAAAGTTTTCTGATGTTCGGGAAGTAATTGTTTTTGTATTTGAGAGATTGAACTTTTCTTTGAGAGTATAAATTCAGCCTGGAGTCGATTTTGAATTTTCGTAACTTGATCCGAAAGGGGATTTTTGCTTGTATGTTTGTATTCCTTATTGAATTGAGATTTGTTTGGGGTTTGAGATTTGTTTGGGAATTCAGATTTGTTTGAAATATGAGATTTTTCAAGATCTTGGATGCTGGACTGGAGTGAATTCAATATCTCCGATTGTTGGTCTGGGTTCAATTGGGTGATTTTGGATTCAATTACAGATAAATCCGCTGAAGAAAGATTATCAAGAAGGTTTTGGGGCGGTGCCCGAGACATTTCGCTTTCTTGGAGAAATTCCAGGTAATCTTCCCATTTCGTCAGCGATTGAAGCGTATCTTGAATCATCTTCTCCAAAATTCGATCTTCAAGTTGTAAATTTTCCAAATTTCTCAATACAGCGCCTAGTTTTACCTGATTTTCTTTTCTCCTTTCCTTTTCTCTTTGCTCCTTCATCCTTCGGAGAGTTGTTGTATTCTTTCCGTTATCTGCATTCTTTTTGTTATCTACATTTTTTCCGTTATCCGTATTCCTTCGGTTCTTTGTATTCCTATGATCTTCTAAATTGCTTAGATTTTCCTTGTTTTTTTGGCTTTCTGGAATTACATTCTGTGGATATTGTTGCTTTAGTAGCTGTTTAAATCGATTCTGCAAATCTTCATAACGTTCTAACAGTGCATCCGAGTAAAGTTTCAAAGAAGGATCGGATATTTCTTCTAACTTTCCTTCTAATATACCGCGGCTGTGCAAGAATTGAATATCCTTGAGAGATAAATCATTTTTTATGGATTCAAAAATCTCTTCTATCATCTTCAACGGATCTTTGAAGATTTCTTTATTTGCATGTAGTAGTTTATCTATGATATCAACCCGTTTTAAGTAATCTGCCCCAAAATTTTTCAAAGTTAACAATTGTTCGTATGAACTGTAGGTTATTACTTCACGTAAGGAGATTATTTTTTCATTCAAGGCACTCATCAAGAGTTCGTGGGCAATTTCGTAGGCTGCAGATTGATCTTCGAAAAAAGTGGTGTGAATACATGCTTCCAGCAAATCTTGAGCAGTAATTTTTTTTGTTCGCAGATATCGTGCAAAAAGAAATTGGTTGATTGAAGTTCCTTGCCGGATACTGGGTGGAGATTGGATAGAAGCATGTCTTCTCATACGTTGGATAAAAACAGAAATGAATTCTCCCAGATCCAGTGGTAACCCATAACTACCCATCATTTTGCGCCTGTTACTTTTTTCCTTATTTTTACCGTTAATTTTTACCGTTATTCCATGCTTTTAGCACAATTTCATCAATCATCTGCAAAGGCGTGATGCTAGGGTTGAATTCTAAATTTTGGATCAGAATCAAACTCGCCACCTCTTTGAAATCCTTCAGGTTGGGTTCACGATTAAGCCGACGGACGCGCTCTCCTAATAATTTTGCAAATCCTATAGAAGTTCGAATTGACGCGGGTTTCGTTATACCAAGGGTTGTACGGGTCGCAGTGATGATTTTGAGAACTGTTTCTAATGCAGATTCGGAAAGATTTAATTCCGGGCAATTCACTTTGATGATTTTCAATTCAACTTCTTTTTTAGGATATTCGAGTGTAATCCATACGCGTATCCTATCTTTGAATGCTTCAGGTAAAACCCGAGTGCCCCGTAAATCACTGGGATTCATGGCAGCTATGAAATAAAATTTCTCATCCAATTCAATCCAAGTTTTTAATTGGGGGATATATAGACGACGCTCTTCCAAAGCATCCAAAAGTGCGTTTAGAACATATTCTTCTCCCCGATTCACTTCATTGGCAAAAAATATCCGCCCTTCTACTGCTGCTAAAGTAAAAGGTCCTGGAATAAAAGAATCAATATCATAACCTAATTTAAACACCAAAGTGGGGTCGAAAGTGCCGATCAAAGAACTCGGTCGAATCAAATCACTGAAGGTCACCCATGAAAAACCTCTATCATGATCCTCTGCAAATTTACGACACAGTGCGGTTTTTCCCGAACCTACCGGCCCTACTATTCCAGCATAAAGTCCTGCATTATAAGCATCCAAGAGCGTTTCATAGGCTTGTTTATATTGACCTTCCAATATTAATGGAGTAATTTGTTGCTCTCCGCTGAGCTGATGTTGAGTGAATTTCTGGGCAAAACTCGGAGATATATTCTTGAGATCTGTCATAGCTATCCGTGTTTCAAAGTTTGCACTTTAGGTATATATAACTTTCTTCTCATTTTTCTGTTAGTAATGAAAACTTCTTACACACTAAGACATAATCAACCGTTCGGCACAACCATCACGTTAAACCGTTATTCCAACCTTCAGCAATTCTCAGAAAATACCACATCTAACTATGGGGAACCCCAATCATTTCTTCCCCCTTGGAAATAATAATAACGATAATTTTTAAGCAACATCATACAAATTCGATTCACATTTCTTCCCAAATATCTAATCAGATAAGAAAACACACATGGATTGAAAAATATCTTACTTAGAAGCTAAAAACATTTTCTGGTAAAATTATTCGGTGTTTTTAACTATGGACACCAGTTACAATCAAAAATCATTCTATAAATTTTAAATATTATGCTCTATTTACCCTCAGTAGGACAAATTCAAGTTGTTCTTACATAAAGCCTCGGTGGCCTAGCCCGGGAATTATTGATCATTACGATCAAAAAACTCGACGGCACTGGACTGAAGATCCAGGCATCGTTGGTTCAAATCCGACCCGAGGCACTATTTTTGGTAAATCTCCTTAACGAGATCGGGGATTCGGGTATTATATTAAAATTTTTTTACAATTTTATTTTATATTTAGCTTTTTGGATGAGAATTTTTAAGTTTCTGAAAAATTCTTCGATATTTTAGCGCAATTTGATGTTTTCGGATAATTTTTCTTCTCGGATATAAATCTGCGATTTGTAGAGGTTCCGAATTTCGTCACGGCCCATTTTCCCGATGCTCTATTCGAGCATTTGGTATAGCCTACTTTAATTGTTAGGATTACTCGCCTTCATGCCTAAACGATTTTATTAGATCGAAGATTTAGCTAACATTAACTAAGGATTTATGGAAAATTTCATGAATGCGCTGGGGGTATTCTGTGGGAAATACAAGAGCAAAGTCAAATTTTTTAGAAAAAGAGAACTCCCCCAACCATTCCAGTGATTTTAATCATTCAAGCAATTTTAAGAATTTTAACTCATTAATTCAACTTCTCTGTGGGCAACCTTCTCTGATTCAGACTGGGTTGTATCGATTTTTTGAGAAGCGGAGAAAATATCTCACAACATTTTTGACAAACCAGATTTTTCCAAAAATAAATAAAAATGTTATAGATTTCCTGATAAAATTCTTCAGCCGCTATTATCAAGATGGAAAATTTAATTGCTCTCATTTTTCTTACATTTACTCCCTTGATTCTCCCCAATTTTCAAAAAAATCGAAGGAAACCAAGCTAAGGTGGCTTCATGAAGATCAATATTTTGTAAACTTATCCCAAAAATACCTTCCCTATCAATTTCAGACAAAACATTTCATTGTATCCTTTGTTCTCTCCCGTCACAGTCGTCTCTTTCAAGAAGGAAAGCAAAAGGGGATTCATCGTGCCCACATTCTCTTAAACCATATGGATTATTCTCTTCAAACTTCTAAGTTTACTTTTAAATTTGACTATCGGCCTCTATCTCCCACAGAATACAACCGGTTAAAAAGAAGCCAAAAAGTTTTGCGTATTACACCCCAACATATCTTTAATGACAATTTAGAACAAATTCGGGCCTTTATAGAGTCAAAGGCATCGAAATTCAAAGATGAACTGCTTCAGATTCAACATATAAAAGATTATTCAAGTTCAAATTCAAAATCAAAAACAAAAACAAATAAAGTTGCAGATAAAATTTGTAAATTAGAAT
>CAYRPF010000065.1:11366-19620 GCA_964426185.1 uncultured archaeon
TCAAAATCAAAAACAAAAACAAATAAAGTTGCAGATAAAATTTGTAAATTAGAATATCATTTTCGCAAATTTTGCAGCATTAATTCCCCTGTTTTATGGATTCACCGAAATTTTAAAGAGTTTTTATATCAAAAATTGGATGATTTCATTTACTCCGAATTTGAAGTGTTGGATCTCATCTCCCTCTTACATAAAAATGAAGATTCAATAAAGCTTCCAAATTTACCAACAGTTATTTTTAATCTAAGAAATTTTGGTCGTGAAATCATAGATCATTTGGCCAAATTCGAAAAAATTCTGTTAAAGGTGTGGGAAAAGCCTAAATTCATCATCTCCACCCACTACTGTATTTCATTAAATAGTTTGCCTCCGTTTCTTTTATCTAAAATACTTTCTAATTCTGCCCAGCTGAAATGGTGGAAGGATAATCTCAATTTTGACTTGGATATTTTTGCAGTAGAAGAATGTGGATTTCATCCATTAGCAAACTCGAATAAACAGACCCCAAAAGAAGAAAGAAATGATCTAAACAATTATTTGGAAAGTAATCCGGAGAAAATCTCGCATTTATATCAGCAACTTATCTCATACTATCCTGGATTGATGATTGACACGAAATTTTATTCCGAGGAGATACAATGTGAAATTCTGGAGAACATTGAAAATTTAGATGGCAAGCTTACCGGCATTTTATTTAATTCCGACAACTTTCATGCCCTCCGCCTTTTATCTGCCACTTTTCAAGATCGGATTGATTTATGTTATATTGATCCCCCATACAACACCGGTAATGAAACTTTAACTTATCATGACGAGTTATCCCACGGAACATGGCTTAGCATGATGCAGGTAGGTATGGAAAATCTATATCCTTTATTGTCTGAACGTGGGATTATGGTAACCAGCTTGGATGATCATGAATACCATTATTTTCGACTTTTAGGGGAAAAAAATTTTGGGGCTAAGAATTTCTTAGGCAACATTGTTTGGCATTCGACGAAATCGATCACAAACACGGCTTTAATATCTCAAGCCCACACCCATAATTTGATTTTTGCTAAGAATTTGTCCTATTTCCGTACTAATCGGACCGAGTTTCGCTTACCAGAAACGGGAAAAGGATTTTCCAATCCCGATAATGATCCCAAAGGTCCTTGGAAGGCGGATCCATTTATGGTAGGAGGATGGCGACCGAATCAGCAGTATAAAATTAAAAATCCGAAAACTGGAGAAGATTTTGTTCCAAATCTTGGCTGTAGTTGGAAAAATGATAAAAAGACCTTTGATCGGTTGTGGAAAGAAGGGCGTATTGTATTTGGAAAATCTGGAGAAGGTGGTCCACAACGTAAGCGCTATTTATCTGAGGCTCTTTCAAGAGGGCGGGTAACAAACACCATCTGGACAGACGTTCCGACTACTACCCATGCTACGAAAGAACTAAAAAATATGTTCAATAAAATTGTGTTTTCCAATTCAAAACCTGTAGAGCTTCTAAAAAGATTTATTGAATTGGGCTCATCTAATAATTCTTGGATTATTGATTTTTTTGCGGGATCGGGTACCACTGGCCAAGCAGTTATAGAGTTGAATCAAGCAGGATCAAGTTTAACAGAACCAAGTCAGCGCAAGTTCATTTTAATCGAAAAGGAGGAGATTTTTCACACGGTATTATTACCCCGTTTAATGAAGGCTTGTTTTGCGAAAGAATGGAAGCAAGGCAAACCTAAATTTCCTAATACATCTTCCGTATCTAATGCACTTAATGAACCTAAGGTGCCTAAGGTGCCTAAGGTGCCTAACGTGCTTAATGAGCCTAATTCGCCTAAAGTATCAAATAATCCTTTAATTTTTCGGTATCATGAAGTGGAGCAATTTGAAGATAGTTGGGAAAATATCTCTTTGGATGAAATCTCTGAAAACTTCGAAACAACTTTTAATATTTCTTTTTCTCCTGCGTTTTTGTATCCTTTTGAAATCAGTAATCCTTGGCGGTATGCATTGCAGACTATTAACTCTCAAGGTATTTTTCCAAAAAATGTTGATCTTATTCACACATACTGCTTTCTTTCAGGTTTACAAATCCTATTATATCAGAATTTAAATTTTCTTGATAGTTCTATTTTCCCAGTCCACTCTGTGGGGAGAGATATGTTAATTTTGACCGCTTATAATCAGAAACGGGTTCTGCTAATTTGGAGAGAGATACCACAAAATCTTCATTTGCAAGAAGTAATAGAAGAAGAAATTAAAGAAAAATCAATTTTAAGCCAAACTTTATCGCATTTTCAAGTGGATGAAGTTTTTATCAATGGCCCTCTCTTGTTTGAGAATATTCCACAATTAGATGAAAAATTTCGTAAGTTCTTCCTACAAAACTCTAAAATATAATAATATTCACTCGAGATGCTATAAATTACAAGCCTAAACCTTTTTTAAAATCTTTCTTATATACAATTATGTCAAAGAAGTTTGATAAAAACAAAATTACATTAACAGATATTCGATCGGAATACAAGATAGGGTATAAGTATATTCCAGAAGAAGATGCGTATAAAGGAAACTACGAGAAATATCAACCTTCTCAAGAAGTTATTGACAAAATTAAATCTTGGTTGGATGAAAAAGAAGAACATTTAGTCATTGTGGCATTTGGAGCCACATGGTGTGGAGATTGTAAGGAACAGTTACCACATTTGGTTAAAATTGAACGTACCTTGAAAAATAAAAGATTTGAAGTTCGTGTGCTAACTGGAATCAAAGTAAAAGCCCCCTACGAACGTGAAAAGGGGAAATTAATCTGGAAATCCCCTCCCTCTCCCCCAGAAACACTCGATGAACGCTTTGATATGGTTCATATTCCCGCAATTTTTATTTTCAATAAGTTAGGTCAATGTATTGGAAAAATCGATGAAAAACCAGAACATAAAGCAACTCTTGAAGAAGAAATTCTTTACTACCTAGAGAATGCAGAATTATAAATTGATGAATTGATTTCTTTGTAAGAAATTTTTTTTGTTGATTCTGAGAAATGCTGAGGGACGAACTAATGGTTTAACGTGATTGTGGTGCCTATCGGTACCATGTTGAAGGGATAGTTATCTTCTTACTATGTCATAGTGTGGCATGAACTCTGACTTTGGGAGTAATGGGATGACTGTGGTGGAGTTCATCAACTATGGGAAAAGAAGGAAAAAAAAATTTTGTTAGATTTTTTGTTGAATTTGTTCTTAGACTTTTTCCTAAAAATTTCACCAAATGAACATTCAAATAGGAAACAAACTCATTTTTTAAATGCGAAGCAAAACCATCCCTGAATCAACAACGGTTATTTGGACTTTGAAAAGGAACAATTCAGCAATCTAAATTTGGTGAAATTTCAGTTCTGATTGCCAATTATAGGTGAATTTTAATGAAAAAATCATCCAATAATCAAAAAAGAACTTCAAAATCTATTTCTCACAAATCTCCATCTTCCAAATCATCATCTTCCGAAGTATTAACCTCACATTCTAAGCCAAAACTCCCCAATAAACTCATTCTACGTATTGAAAATATTGTCGCAACAATAGATATTCATATCTTGCTTGATTTAACATTACTTACACAAAAATTCAAAGATATTGAACCCAAAGATAATTTTCCGGGTGTTATTACCAGATTCTCTAAACCAAAAGCCACTCTGCTCATCTTTTCCAGTGGAAAAATTGTAGTTACCGGAGTTCGTCTTGAAAGTCACCTCCCTATTATTTTGGAAAAAACTCTTAAAAAACTCCGGAAAGCAGGATTGGTTTTTAATGAAGAGCCAGAATTCCATATAGAAAATATGGTAGGCCGTGCAGATTTTGGAACAAAAATTAATCTAGATCTATCTTCTATTTCTCTGGAAAGTGCAATTTATGAACCAGAAGTCTTTCCTGGATTAATCTATAAGGTATCTAAGCCTACCAAAATTTGTTTTCTGATTTTCAGCTCAGGAAAGGTAATTTGCACTGGAGCGAATAACTTAACAGATATCCAAAATTCCTTGAAGCAATTGGCCCGTTATTTGAAAACACACGAGCTTTTGGGAGAAAATTCACAAGATCACGATATCGAAGCTCCAATTGAAGACAATTTGTTGGATTTATGAAAATTGAAGACAGTTTGTTGGAATGAGTCCAGAAATCAAAATCATAAGAAAAAAGTAATTGTTCAAGAACTAAGTGTTTGATTTCAATACTTTTTGCAACTTCATAGCTCCGAGAATTAGCTTGAACAGTGAAAATCCCCGAAAAATCTTTCCGTTGTTCTTACAGCTCGGCATGACCATTGGGATTACTTTACTGGTACTTTTGTCTATATCCCCTCCCATATATTCCAAAGCTAAATTTGTTTCATTAATTACCGATTCAATACTTTTCCAATTAGGAACCACTTCAACGTGTTGGGTGAGATTGGTCTTTAGCATGCCGGGTTGGTATATGTTAATTCGGATATCATGAGAATTATCCTTCAAACCTTCATTTAATTCTTCAGCGAAGCATTTGGAGAAAGTAACCACAGCACCTTTAGTCATTGAGTAAAAGCTCATGTTTGGAATGGGTCTATCTGCGCCTCCACCTGAAAAAGTTATGATTCTTCCGTATTTTTGCTTCTTCATCTGGGTTAACGCTGCACTAATGCTGTGAATAGTTCCCAGTAAGTTAATACTAACAATTTTTTGGGCATCTGCTGCAGCTACTTTGGGGGAATAATATTCTAAGGGGCCGTACTTCAAATTAACTCCAGCACATGCAACCAGAATCCGGAGGGATCCGAATTTCTCAACCACCTTTTCAACTAAATTAGTCATATCTTCAATTTTAGAGACGTCAGCAGCCATTCCGAAAATTTTACCCCCATATTTTTTCGATAGTTCGGCCACAGTTTTTTCAACTTTTTCTGGAGTACGGGAACAGACAGCAACCGCACAACCTTCAGCCAGAAATTTTTCTGCTATCTTTTTTCCAATACCACTGGTTCCGCCAGTAACAAGAGCGGTTTCATTTGTTAATCTCATATTAATTGTGAATAATTCAGCATCACCTTTATATATAGTATATAACTCAAGAATATCAGATTGGATGAGAAAAAGAGTTATGAAAATTCAATACAAAGAAGCTAAATCGATTTTAACTAAAAGCACAATCCCTGGAATCGATTTCGTCTGTAATCCCTACACTGGCTGCGAACACGGTTGTATCTACTGTTATGCTTCATTTATGAAAAGATTTACCCACCATTCGGGAGATATCTGGGGGAAATTTTTAGATATCAAAGAATTTGATTTCACTAAGGATTCAGTAAAAAATCAAAAAAATAATAAGGAAATTGAAAAAAGCGAATATTATAAAAATGGAAAAATTACCTCGATATTCGGATATTTCTTAGCATTTTTGAACCACGTTCTTTCTTTTATCCATTAGAATTAATATCACAGTTCCAAAGGCAGATACTATGACTATGAATTCAAAGTAGCCTGGGATTGAAAGATTTGAGGAATTATTCGAATCGTCATTAGTTACAGAATCATCTGAAACCCCATCATCTGAACTGCTATCATCATCAGAGGTAGTATCATCGGTGCTGTTTGGTGTTAAAATTCCTTGGCTGTTCAAAATGAAAACTCCACTATCTTGCAACTCATATGCACCGGTTACGGCAAAATCTTTCTTTCCATCGTTGTTATGGTCACTTAGCAGTGCCATGTCATAAATTTTAATGGCAGATGGATTCAGCCAATATCCTGATCCCGAAACTGTTTTCTTCCAGTACCATGTTGCATTATTTCCGTACAAGACTCCCGTGGTTCCAGTTCCGCCTACGGCGTATTCTGGAATGCCATCTCCCGTAAGGTCTTCCAACTTAAGAAAGCGAGTAACTTGACCACCTGGAAGAGTATTATTTGCTATTAGGTTGCCGAAAGTGAGTGAAGTAATATTTACATCGAAAATCAACACTTCACCATCCCAATTTCCCGTTATAACCTCTGGGTAAGAATCACCATTAATATCATTGTAGACGATGAGATCTCTGTAGGTGCTACCGCGATTGGTCATATTCCATAAAAGATTGCCGTTGGCACCATTCAATACATATAATCCAGATCGCGAAGTAGCTATAACTTCCGGAATTCCATCGTTGGTCATATCTTTAATCGTGGCCACACTCCCGATTCTTGACTCAAGATCGATTTGCCAAATTAAAGCATTTGCTGAGTGATTGGTGGATATAGCGGCAACAAAAGTATAATATCCCGCAATAATATCATCATATCCTATACCAGTTGCATCTAAATTTGAAATAGGCACAAGTCTGGTATGAAATTTGCGGAAATCAACATCGGTAGACCCATCAGTAAATTGATAAAAGGTCGTCCCTTGATTTGGTGTCTGCAAATTCATTAATCCTACTATCTTTCCACCTGTACTTAATGCAGCAACTTCAAGATCTTGATCATCGTCAAAATTACCTGCGCAAATGCTTATCAAGGGTGAATCCGAAAAAGTAGACTTTCCATTATCTTGTACGGTGGGTGCAGTCGTATAGGATGGATTTGCTGCTTCTTGCCGTACCATTGTCCCAGCATCAGAACCTTGAGTTATGTATATAATTTTTGAGTTTTGGTCTTGTGGATCCACATATTTTATCATACCTGGGACTGCATCATCATTGTCGTTCATTATTTTTGCTAAACTGGTCGATTCGTTAGCATAATAACCTTGTAATCCTCGCCAGCTACCGCTTCCGGTGGTTCCCACCATTAACATATCAGTAGCGTTTGTATCTCCTTCAATTGCATTTATCCCTGCTACTGTTAATCCTTGAACGCCTCCCAAATTCTGAGCATAAATGATTTGACCTATCCTTTTATAGGTTGTCGTTTGAGAATTTGGTTGGTTATAATTAGCAGAATTGCTTACGGGAAAATAATTCATGATCAATGAAAGAAAAAGAAATATAATTGCCATAGAGCGAACAAATCCGCTCTTGTTGAATTCTTCCATACTATTTCATTTTTTTCTGGTGCTAAAAATCTTTGGGGTTAAATATTGCTTTTTGTCTGATGTTACTTATATATCAAAAAAATACTTCTTTTTTACATGAATATGGGATCTCCATTATTGCTAACCCTTTAAACCCTCAAATCTATTATATTTTGGTATAGATTTTTTGATAAAAATAAGAACCTTAGTTGTGTTGTATATGCAAGTCGAATATAAATTCTACGAACCTAATAAAGGATGGGAAGAAATTCAAGCTAATCTTTACAATAACGTACTCGAAAGAATGCCATATTCCGTTTTCCATCCGGTTAATGCCGAAAGGATTAAAGAACGTTTTAATTACGAAAAAAAAGATCCGCAAATGATCCGCTATGCTATTTCTGAATCAGGCGAACCCTTGGCTTATATTCAAGCTTCTTTGTCGGGAAATCAAGTTTGGATAGGATACCCGTGGGGGGTGGAAAAATGTCCCCCAGAAGTGCAAGAAAAACTATTTTCAGATTTGTTCACATATGTTAAAGAAAAGTATCCTGACAAGGAATTGGTTATGGGATACATTTCTAAATCTTGGCAGGCGATGCATGATTTTGCCAAAAAACACGGGTTTGAAATTTCCGATATCGCCGATTTTTACGGAATTGAACTTGATGCCGTTTCTAAACCAAGTGATTTTAGTTCTCCATATTCCTGCCGTATTGCCACCGTAGAGGATGTTCCTATCTTGCTGGAAATTTCCGAAGCAGACCCTACATTACGAAATGCTTTTGTCACCATGGAGGAATTTGAGAACTATTATAAAAATCGCGTGATTTCCACCAACACAGTGGTGCTGATATTTGTGGAAGATAAATTGGTAGCTGCGGGAGCGCCGTTACAGCAGTTCTATAAGGGTGTTTTCTTCCGTTTCCAAGCTTTAAGACCAGGATACGAAGAATATTGGCCCGCTTTGGCTTACGAAATTGCTCAACTAAGTAAATCACTAAAATGGAATTTTCCGCTCCTATTTGCTTCATTTGATAAAGAAGCATGGAAAATTATTGAACCGAACCTGGAGAAATTGGGCGCCAAATTGGTAGATACTCAAATATTGCATAAATACATGGTGAATCCTTAAATAATCAGCAAGAATTCGGAAATTTAAAAGAAAAAATCCGTTTTCTTTAGTTCCAGATTTATATTTATTTTTTCGTGACATTTTTTTATTTTCCTTCTCATATTGTATTTTTAGC
>CAYRPF010000066.1:0-19345 GCA_964426185.1 uncultured archaeon
GGATATTTGCTTCGGTTTCGCCCCTCCATTTTCACATGGTTTAGAAGTTGAAGAATAAAAGACATTATTAGGTATTTTGGGATTTGCCATTCGACCTGGATGATTTAAATGGGCAATCACACGAGTATCATATTTATGAATCATATCAATGAGATTTTTCAAGCCAGGAATTTTACCATCATTATCTATTCCAAGTTGAGTGGGAATTTCTCGCAGATTTGATGATAAATAAAGCGGTTCTAAGATAATTGCACCTAAATCTTTGCATCTTTGTTCATAGAAATCCATGTGAGCTTGAGTTACTACGCCACTCCCATCACTGTATCCTGTTTTGATGGGAGCAAACAAAAAGTGATTCTTAAAATTTAACATGATCATTCAAAAAACTACTAATTTTTAAAATTTAGCATAATTATTCAAAACTCTTTATTAAAAAAGATTATGTTAAATCAATACACACTGAAAGTTCTTTAGAAATTTAATAAATAAAATTTCTCTATACATTACGACAAAAAAACATAGTTATTTCTTATAATAAATAAGATAACAAACATTTAAATACCAATACACACTAATTATAATTAATACACACTAAAAATGTGATTATCATGTCTTTACAAAATAGCTCTCAACCTTCATGTAAGAAATACAATTACAGCCGAGAAGCTGGCTTTGAGAATCTCATTTAATAATATTTTTTCATTATTTGAGCCGTAACATAAACAGCCTTAATGATAAGAAGAAGTTTATTCGGCCGAATTGTGGAAATGCTCAAAAAACTTGAAAGACTGAAGAAAAATAAAAAAGAATGGATTGCATTTTTAGAAATAAAATAAAAGGATTGATTATATGTTTGAAGAAGAAACCCTATTTGAACAATTCTCTGCAGAACTAGGTAATCTTGAAGCTCATCTCTATTCCATTCGAGATGAAGCTAAAGAAGTTGAAGAATATTCAGAAGAATTGGCGGAAGATGTCTTGGAAAAAGTAGAAGATGCCATGGAAATATTAGAAGAAGCTACCGAACTGCAGGAAGAAGTACGAGAACTTCTGGTAATGTTTCTTGATAAAGCAGCCGATGCAGCACGTTTATATGATAAAGCACAAAATGATCCCACCCCAGCAGCTCAAAAAGAAGCAGCAAAGTCAAAACTAAAGGCTGAAAATGCCCGTCAGAAACTTGATAAAAAATTAGATCGTCTCGGCACATTCATTGAAAAAATAAAGATTGGAATTGAAAAAGCAAATACACGTTTGAACATTGCCAAATTAAAAGTTCGTACCAAAGCTGAGCGAGAGCGAAATAAAAAGGTACGCATCAACTTCACACTTCCTGAAAATATGAAAGATGATTGGAAAAGTTTAGCTGATGAATTAGGTATCTCCGTTTCTGAAATGATTCGCGATGCGATGGAAGAATTCAAACAAGGTATGAAATCACTGGAAGGATTAGATAAAGATCTCGGTCAAATGGGAAAGAAATTAGGAAAATTCGGTAAAAAAATGTCAAAATTCGTAGAGAGCCAAGTGCAAAATGCTTATCCTTATACAGATATTGCTCCGCAAAAACCCACACAGGCTTCACAGCCAATTCCCCCCCAAACCCCAGTTCCTCCAAGCACACATTTCCAACAATCTTCTCATCTTTCAATAATGGATAAAGAACGATTAAAAAAACGGATTACTGGATTAATTCGAATTCAAAACGGAATTCCAGTGGATAAATTGGCTCAAGCTTTAAAACAAAGCGATGAAGATGCTGAAAACCTTATTTATGAATTGGTTGCGGAAGGTATTGATGGAAAACTTGAAGGTGGTGTGTTCAAATACAAAAATAAAACCGAAGAGGTTATTGAAACCTTTCATAAGTTAATAGATAGGATGTGATTAGAGAAATGTCGAATGAAAACGAAAATAGAATCAAAGGAAGTCCCATGAAAATCAGCGGAGCTATGAAGATACCATCAGGTCGATATAATCGTGATATTAAAGTTTCAGGCAGTTGTCGCTCAGATGGAGATATAGAATGTCACTTTTTCAAATCCAGTGGTAGTGTACATATCAACGGAAATTTGGTCGCTCTTGAAGGAATTTCTTCATCTGGATCATTTCAAGTTGATGGTACCGTGCAAAGTGAAGAAGATGCAAAATTCTCTTCCAGTGTTAAGGTCGGCGGGAATGTCATTGTGGGTGAAAGTTTAAAAGTATCCAGTTCATTTCAATGTGCAGGACGCCTGTCAGTTGAAAAAGAAGCTCATTTTTCAAGTTCAGCCCAAATTGGTGAAGATGTTATTATAGGTTCATTACATGTTAGCTCTTCATTTTCTACAGGAGGTCTTTTAAATTCAGATGGTGATGCCAAATTTTCAAGTTCATCTCATATTGAAGGAGAAACTGTAGTTGGAGGTACCTTGAAAGTATCAGGAAGCTTTTCTTGTAAAAGTAGCATTCAAGTGGATGAAGATGCGAAATTTTCCAGTTCAACTGATATAAAAGAAAATGTACTAATCAGCGGATTTTTAAAAGCTTCTAGCAGTTTTAAGGCAGGAGGAAAGGTAGTGGCAGATGGAGGGGTAAAATTTTCCAGTTCAACTTCGATTGGTCAATCTCTTTATTCCAATAAAATTGTGGATGTAACCGGCCGAATTGAGGTTGCTGAAAATATTGAAGCTGAAACAGTTTACATCGGCGTAAATAATAAAGGTATGAAATTGCATCGTGAAGGAAATGTATCAAAAATTCATGGTTCCATTATAGCTGTGCATGAAGTAGATGTCGAAGATACATATATAGACGGCGATGTTCGGGCAGAAAGAGTATGCTTAGGGCCCAATACGAAGGTATTTGGTACAATATACTATGTTTCTGATTTTCGAGCTGATGATAAAGCTACGTTTGCAAATGCTCAACAACTTAATCCTGAAGAATTATAAAAAATCTTTTTTATTTTAGGTTAATATAATTTTATCTGGTCATTTGGTGTTAGAACTAAAATATCATCACCAATTCTGCCTACTGAACCACCATGACGCATGCATATCTGTTTCAACTTGTTCATCGTGTTTTTTAAGGTAATTAAATCATGCTGGTGTTGTTCAAAGAAAAGTCTAGTTTGAACGAAGAGAATGCGGTTTTTTGCCAAATTTTCACTTATATGTTTTAAATCACGCTGGTCTTGCAATTCTAATTTCCGAATATATACTGGGGGGTTTACTTGCTTCTCTTCTGCGGTAATTTTCATATTTTCACACACTCCTCCAAATGAAAGAATATTCTCTCATTCACTAATCTTCTTATCTTTCACGAAGACTATGAAAACTCTTATCATCTCCTCATTATTTAGATCTTCTCTGGATATTATGGTTAGGTGTAGTGAAAGAAATAAAGCGCATCTTAATTAATCAATGAAAAGTTAAGGGGAAGTTAAAAGAAAGTCAAAAGGGTGTGTTCTTTTTTAAGCTGTGTATCAATAAAAAAATTACTAAAACACCCAGAGGGTTTCTGCTACTAAATGCCGACTATTTTAGAAAAAATCCGAATTTTAGGAGAAAATGGAAAATGGGACGTTTGTGCCAGCACAGCCAGCAACCGCTTTGAAGTAGCACCAAACATCTTTCATTCTTCTTCAAAAAATAACTCTTCTTTCGGATCTACCATTTCTTCTGGAATTTGTCACTCTTATACACCAGACGGCCGCTGTGTTTCGCTGTTTAAGGTTTTATTTACTAACAAATGCATTTACAACTGTAAATACTGCTTTAATACAGTTTGTAAACAACGGATGGAATTTACACCTGAAGAATACGCCAAAGTATTCATGAAGCTTTATACCATGAACGTTTTAGAGGGTTTATTTTTAAGTTCGGGCATTTGCAAAGACGCAGATGAAACTACCAAAAAAATGCTGGAAACAGTGAAGTTAATACGGTTTAAATACGGATTTCAAGGATACATCCACTTTAAATGTCTTCCTGGCACGAGTTACTATTTAATAAAGGAAGCTGTCCGATTAGTGGATCGTATTTCCATAAATCTTGAGGCACCTACAAAAGAACATCTTGCAGCGATAGCAGATCAAAAAAATTTTCAAAGTGATATAATTCAGCGCCAAAGATGGATTCAAAGTATTAGAAATCGGCATAATGCAGATGTTATGCATGAAATTAAAGATCTACAAGAGGATAGCCGCGTAAAACTCCCTATCAATTTTTATAATGGTATAATAGAAGAAAAATCCAAATCAAAATTAAAAATAGGCGAAGGTTGGATAGATGATTGGGGATTTGAGCGAAAAGCTACTGGATACAATAAAATTCGCTGGGATAATGCCCCTATACTTAATACAGGACAAACCACACAATTCGTTTTAGGAGCCAGCGAAGAGTCAGATTGGGATGTGTTACGCCGATTAGATTGGGCTTATCGAGAAGTTAATCTACGCCGGGGGTATTTCTCAGCTTTCTATCCTATCAATGGTACTCCACTAGAAAGACTTACACCTACACCTTTAGAAAGAGAGCATCGTTTGTATCAAACTGACTGGTTGTTGCGGTTATATAATTTCAAGATTAGAGATGTCAAGGCTATTTTAACAAACGAGAATAATCTTCCTAGAGGCGATCCAAAAATCCATTTAGCTCGCCAATATTTTGAAAATAACGAATTTGTTGATCCAAACACGGCCTCCAAGAAAGAATTGCTACGAGTTCCAGGAATAGGTTTGCAATCAGCAGCCCGAATAATGCAATTACGCGCTCACCGACAAAGAATAAAATCCAGAGCACAATTAAAAGCAATGGGAGTAGTTTTAAAGCGAGCAGAACCATTCCTACGAATCAACGGTTCAACTCAGCGAACTTTACCCCAATATATCGAGGAAATAAAAGCATGAAAAATAATAAATCAAATTTATTCAATGGATACGGCTCTTTTTGTACGTCACAGCAAGGATACAGCAAAACAGATATTTTAAAGCTTATTCCAAGACATAAAGATTTTTCTGGCCAATTGAAAAAACAAATAGAAAACATTCCCGAAATTATTCTTAAAACTTCCGGATCACCCATTGCGCGCAAAATAAATGGAATGATTAGAGAATTATTCAAAGAATTGGACCGCCAACGACAATTTACCCGCACAATTTTATCAAAAAAGGGAATTTTATCAGGCAAAATTGCTTGTCAACATAGAGTTGAAGATTGGGTGCTAAATTATTTCCATATCCGTTTTCCCGATTTTACAATTTGTTTATTCAATGAAAGAACGAAGAAAACGTGGGTTATAAATAATTTTGGCCAAATTAAGAAATATGCTAAACCTTTTGAATTAATAGTTCAAATGTTATCCAGTAATCGAGAGGATTTAGATTGGAACTGGGCAGAATGGTCAATAGATAAATCAGATTATGATGCAGAAACGTTGTTTACAGAATTTTATTCATCCCAATTTATCAAAAAGCGCGAAAATCGCCGGTATTTTCAGCATATGATTCCAAAAAAGATGCACAAACATCCTGGATTGCGCGGAAAAATTGAGAATAGCTTTCAAAATACTTCTTTAGACATTTTTACCAAATCTTCTCAAAAATCGAAATAACATGAATTTTTTATATCCATTTTATTTTATATTAGTACATGCCGTTTACACCATTTCATTTTGGGCATGCCCTTCCATTTGGTTTTTTAGATTGGAAAAAAAACCGCATTGATCTCCCTTCTGCGTTATTGGCATCTGTAATTGTTGATGTAAGAGCTACTTATATATTTATATTTAACATTAATGCCCCTTATCACGGAATACTGCATAATTTTCTGATAGCTACTCTTTTAGGAATGGCCGTGGCAATTTTTATGCAATTACTCCAACCAATTTATAATCCTTGGTTAGAAAAGATAGATCTGAAGCAGGAAAGTAATTTGATGGGTAAAATAATTATTTCGGTATGCATGACCAGCACCCATATTTTCTTGGATGCAGCACTTTATCCCGAAATGAATCCATTATGGCCGTTTCACATGGGAAACCCATTATTGGGGTGGTTAACTTCCAACCAAGCATATTTAATTTGTATCATAGGATTTATTGTTGCTGGAATTCAGGTTTTAGGTTATTATTTTTATCGAATGCTGCGAAGAGAACCAAGTTCACCCGAACGTGTCCAAAATCAAAGAAAATATCAAGTAAAATTGGAAAATTTGGCTAAAAAATCGAAATAACATAACGCAAAATACTTGAGTTATGAATAATTATTCATAATTCAATCTCCCACCCCCATAATCTTAAAAGATTTCTATATTTCGCTTTTTGTTCAGAATTCATTAAATGGGCTTTTAGGAAGTAAAAAAGTCTTTTCTTTTGGAAGAACAAAATTTTTTAAGAGAGATTTCATTAGTTAATATTAGAAGAATTTAGACACACCTAACAAATTTCCTTTGTGATCTTAAATGCTCGACCCCAATTCAAAAGTTACTGCTAAAACACCTAAAATCATGTCATTGGCAAACCTACCACTAAATACCGTTGGAATTGTTAAATTTATAAATGCTGGAATGAAGGCCAACCGTCGATTGACAGGATTAGGAATAACCCCTGGGATAAAAATTACTAAATTATCTGAAGCTCCTTTTCATGGGCCTGTACAGATAGAAGTCAGAGGGACTCGATTAGCTTTAGGTCGAGGGATCGCCAATAAAATTATGGTAGAAAGATATCTTACATAATCTTGGTAATAATATCAATATATCATTGG
This sequence comes from uncultured archaeon, assembly GCA_964426185.1. GTDB lineage: Archaea > Asgardarchaeota > Lokiarchaeia > Sigyniarchaeales > Promethearchaeaceae > Harpocratesius. The sequence continues at coordinate 6,749 of CAYRPF010000066.1, forward strand.
AAATTTCAAATAATTAACATTTTCGGCAGATCAAATGGTTTTCGCCTTACCCCCGCAATGTATTACGTTGTTTATCAAACTACGTTTTTTCTTTTTTCAGCAAAAATCTCCAAATATAATATATAACCTGATGACTTTCATGCACACTGCACACCAAAAAATAAAAAAAATTCGCATTGCCCTCGCAGGGCAACCAAATGTTGGAAAAAGTGTGATTTTCAATAATCTCACAGGATTAAGTCAAACCATTGGAAATTGGCCTGGCAAAACAGTTGCCAAAGCCGAAGGAACGGCACAATTTCACGATTACATCTTTGAAATAATAGACTTACCGGGAATTTATTCATTATCCACATATTCATTGGAAGAAATTGTTAGCCGTGATTATATCCTTAACGAACACCCAGATTATATCATTAATGTCATTGATGCTACTCATTTAGAGCGAAATCTCTTCTTTACTCTCCAATTAACCATGCTAGAAGTTCCGATGATTTTAGCGCTTAACCAAATTGACTTGCTGGAAGAACGAGGATATCAAATTGACGTGGCAAAGTTCAGTCAAATCTTAAATTATCCAGTTATTCCCACTATTGCCGTCCATAATCTCGGAGTTCACGAACTATTAGAACAAATAATTGAAATTGAAGAAGAAAAACAGCAAAAATCTCCAATTTCTACCGCTTCTAATCTACAAGGAAAAAATGATAATCAACTAGAGCCACAAATTAAAAATTCAAGCAAAATTAATAACCAAAAGGGAAAAAACAAGATATTTTGGCCTAAAAAATATAGAACGCATCATAGAAGACATCATAAAGAGCATCCTAGATCTCAACACAATTCATTTTCACAACATCCCATTCATCGAAAATCCAGAGACTGGAATCTTCATACTTCTCATATTTTCTCAGAAAACGCTCATTTACTTTGGGATACAAAACTTAAATCCGGCTATAAACTTAAACTTGGGAAAGAAGTCGAAATCGTTTTAGAAAAAATCATTACAAAAATCTCCACAAACGTTGAGACGGCTAATTATCCTGTTCGATTTTTAGCTTTTAAATTAATAGAACAAGATGAAGAATCGATAAGAAAACTTCGAGAGAGTAATCCCAATAATAATAAGGAAATTGATCAACTTCTATATTATGTAGCGGAATTACGTAAAAATCTAGAAGAAATGCATGGAGAACAAATTGACACTATTCTAAATGCTGAACTCTATCAAATCTCAACTCAAATTGTAAATCAGACTTTAATTCTAAAATCACGAACTAGAAAACAAACCTGGGCACATTATTTAGATCACATTACTTTAGGAAATGTTAGTGGCTATATTATATTTTTCGGGCTGATGTTGGGCATTTATTTTACAATTTTTCGCTTTGGAGATTGGGTAAGTGGATTAATGGATGGTTTATATAACACATGGACCACAGAAGTTGAAGTTTTGATGGATCCAACTTCTTGGGTATATAAGATTATATGGGTAAGTGTAGTTGGAGGATTATTTGCTGGAATCGGTGGTGTTCTCCCATATGTTATTTCATTTTTCTTTATCATTGAAATTCTTCAAGATACAGGATATCTTCCCAGAGCAGCATATTTGATGGATCGATTTATGCACCATATAGGAGTTCATGGGAAAACTATCATTCCAATTTTAATTGGATTTGGTTGCAATGTTCCCGCAGTCAGTGCTGCGATGATAATGGAAACAGAAAAGGAAAAAAAGCGGGCAATTCTCATTTCATCCATGATTCCATGTTCCGCGGTAACCACGATTGTGTTAGGCTTAGTTGCCAAAAATATGGGTTTCACCTGGGCAGTTATTTTATATATCATTAATTTTGGAATTATTATCTTGGTAGGAAGAATACTGACCAAGTTGGATAAATCCAAAGTCATGGAATCCGAATTGATAATTGAATTGCATGAATTCCGCCGACCAAACATCCAAGTCATTGCAAAGCAAACCTGGGCCCGTAGTAAAGAATTTGTGGTTATGGCGCTACCATTAATTGTAGTTTTAGGAATTCTACTGCAAATCTTGATGGAATTTAATCTTACAGATCCTATTAACACCATTCTATCTCCAATTACTGTATACATCCTCGGATTGCCAATAGGAGTAGGAGTTTACTTATTTTACGGAGTGTTACGGAAAGAGTTGAATTTAGTTTTGCTGGAACTTTTTGTCGCCTCTCAAGGGTTAACAATGATTCAGTATATGACACCTTTGCAAATGCTCACATTCACCATGGTTACCATGCTCTATATTCCCTGTTTAGCCACTATAATTACTATTAAAAAAGAAACGGGCTGGAAGTTTGCATTACAAATTCTATTTTTGGAGATAGGTATTGCTCTCATTATAGGATGGATAATGCATGGATTGGGATTATTAGTAGAACTCCTATTGTAATTTTTTCTCATTAATATTAACAAAGAAATCCCTAATTGCACCAACAACAGCAGGACCTTCCACATCTAAAGGCATAGTGTGGCCAGAACGATCAAACCAGCGTATTTCAACCGGACCGGATACTTTTTTTTCAATTAAATGAGCAATAGGTGGAAGAATGGTATCATCTAAGTGAGAATGGCATTCCAATACGGGACAGCGAACTTTGGATAAATTTTTACGAACTAAATCACCCAAACACCGCAGTTCTCGGGCAGAACGGAGAGAACGAAAAGAATAACACTCATTAAAAAAGGGTGTATCTTCTTCTTTTTCATCATATATATTAATCCTTCCAAGTAAGGTGGTAACCAACCGACTTTGCCAGGTTAATTTGATTGCGGGAGCAGTAACTGCACATGCCTCTAGTAAATTTTTTTCAGCCATTAAAAGAGCCAAAGCACCCCCCATAGATTGCCCGTAGATAAATACATGCCTATACGCTTTTCGAGCTTGCTCGATTTCATTTCTTACAGCATTAACCCAATCAGTGTATTTTACCTGAGAAATAATTTGTTTCGCTTTCGACTCATCACGAATTCCATGCCCAGGTAATAAAGGAACAGATACAGCAAATCCAATCTCATGAACAGCACGCGCAATTGGAAGTGCTTCATATGGGCTTGCCGTCCAACCGTGTAAACAAATAACTATAGAATCACGAGTAGTTTCTGGCAATAATACTGGTTTAGAGTGATGTAATAGTAAATCATCCGGAGGTATATCCTGCGGAGAAAAAGCAGATAATCCCTTATACCAGATATCATCTTTGTAATCTTTATCCTCATTCATGATAGAAGGGTAGGTGAATGAATTAAAAAATATTTTGTGAAAACAGTAAAGTGTATATAAAAAATTATTTCTTAATTTGCTAAATTGAGTGAATTCTGCATCAAGTGGAATAACTCGGCAGGATTGATATCTTTTACAAAAGTATTGATAAAGGGGCTTTCATTACACGCTTGTACAAAATTAGGAAACATTTGGTTAAATTGGATATCATTTGAAGGGAGTGAACGACATAAATTGCTTAATCGCTTGTTTTTCCAATTAAAATTCAATAAAACTTGAATAAATTGACAAAACTGCGTACGTTGTGCAAAATAGGGTGATTCGGATTGAAATCTTTCAGTAGGTATCAATTTGATTAAAACTGTAGGTACATTCGAATAGGGAAAATATGCTTTTTTAGGGATAGTTTCGATTAAATAAATTTGAAAATAAAGTGAACTGAGAGCAGAAATGAAAGTATAATGAGATTCACCGGGTTGGGCGACAAGATGTTTAAAAAATTCCTTTTGCAGAATTAGAATATATGATATACATGGACCTTCAAAAAGAAATTTTAAAAAGAGAGGAATTGATATGGAAAATGGGATATTTGAAACAATTTTGAGAGAACCTACTTTGGGAAATGGAATTGCTAATATATCAGCATGAACCAGATTAATATGGGCTTTTTTCGGAATATTATGTAAAAATTTAATATTTCTAAGATCGTGGCAGAATACGGATGTTTTAGACGAAAAATAAGTGTTAAGATATGAAATAGAAGGAGAAAAAGTGTCAATGAGAAAGATATATTTCGCTTTTGACCAATAATACTCGGTAATAGCTCCAAATCCCGGTCCGATTTCTAAAACAGTATCTTCTTGCGGATTTAGAGATAAAGCTTCAACGGCATGTCTACATATTGTAGCATTCACCAAGTAGCTTTGTCCCAATTGTTGATCTGGGGTGAATCGATATGAATTGAAGATTTTTTTCAGAGAATGGGGTGAAAGAAGCGGCATAACTAATCAATATCTGTATTTATCTCAGTATTTTACCTTGCAACCTCGGGTTTGTAAATTTTTAAACCAATTGATCCATTCTGTATCGAAAGAAATTGGATTATTATTCACCCAAAATGTTCTTAAATTATTCAATTGACGTAACGAATCAGGAAGAATTGTCAGTTGGTTATCGGAAAGGGTGAGATATTCCAAGTTTTCAAGGTTTCCCATTTGTTCAGGAAGTAACTGTAATTTGTTGGAAATAAGATTACATTCCTTGAGGTGGATTAGTTTAACAAATGATTCGGGTAATTGTTCTAATTTGTTTTTAAATGCAGAAAATTCCCTCAATTTAGTGAGATTTTCGATAGTTTCTGGAATTTCTTGGATTTTATTATTTCCAAAAGTAAAATGTTCCAATTGTCTTAAATTTTCGATATGGTTGGGAATATTAGTTATATTGTTGCTATACGCGATTAATCTGGTTAAGGAAGTCATGTTAAAAAGCCATGAAGGTAATTTATTCAATTGTAGTTCATTAATAGCTATGCTTTTTAATTTTACAAATTTCTGGATAAATTCAGGCACTTTTTTTAGTGGATTTCCTCCTATTTTCAGTACTTCCAGTTGATTTAGCTGAAGAAGAGATGAATCTATTTGATGAAAGCTATTTTTTGAAATATTCAAGTGTCGCAGAGTGGGGATTTGTAGTATTCCATGAGATAGGGATGAAAGCAGATTATTTCCAAGATCAAGGTGAATTAAATAGGTAAATGCTTCAATTTCCCGTGGAATCACATTTAATTTCATATTTTGGAGTTCTAAGGCAACCACATGCCCAGCAATTATTTTTACACCAAAATGCTGATATGAAAATCGTTCACACCGGGGAATTGGAGTCCCAATAATAGAAGTCAATTGTATCAATGCTTCTTTTTCTCGAATGTTTAGATCCGAATAATCATTGATTCCACTGGAATGATAATCCACATGATCTTATGGAACTATGAATTATATTTCTTTATCTCTTTTTCTTTTGAGAACATATGAAAAAGATTTAAATATGAGTTCTACTCGTTTTTAAATAAGAGCGTAAGAATAAAAATTTTGCATGAATTAAGGTTTTTATATTATTACATCCAATTTATTTAAGCAAAAAGTTGGAAATTTTTTCACCAATTCGACAAAAATTCTTGAAAAATAACCTTTAAATCTTAGATGGTCTTTTTGTTCATATTGGATCGTATTAATTGAAAAAAATTTGAAAGATTGCAAAAATTACGGGCTGAAGAATCGTGGAAATGGAGTTAAATCTGAATATGAGTCTGAATGGGAATGAAATAATTCCTCAAAGTCTTGAAAGGATGATTGATGAGGCAATTGAGCAAGATTTTGTAGAAGTACTCCCCATTACAGAGGAAGATCGGCTCAATGATATGTATAAAGCCATCATGTTCTCATTTAATTCAGCCTATGTTGAAATTCTATATGAACGGAAAGTAATTAGCAAAGACCAACTCTCACTTGTCATCCCGCATGAACAGTTCTTATTTGGTTTTAAACCTACTGATGGATTATGCATATTTTCAAATAAAGAAGCACATAAAGAAATGTTATGCGATGGACCAGTTCGAGAATTAGCGCGTCAATGTCCATTAACTCAATCTTTGCAATATATTTTAGTCCCTTTAAATGATTTTCAAGTATGGTCATATATTCCTATTTGTTGCTCAAATAAAGATACCTGCCCATTAAAAACCAGACCGTTAGCTTATCGTCGAGATTTATTCCATTAGCTTATCGTCGAGATTTATTCCATTAGCTTATCGTCGAGATTTGTTCCATTGTTTTTGTAACCATTTTGGTGATACATGGTGAATAATACAATTCCAAGGCCGTTCCCCAAACGGAAGAGATTTTATTTCTTGGAAATAGGAAGAGATCTCCTGCCGCCAAATGTGTGAATCATCAAGACAATATTTATACCAATCTTTCGGTTTTAAACTCTCTCTATACCATTCTTCGATTAATCGAGCAAACCTCTCATCACCCAAAGCCAACACTGTTTGAAGATAGGCTTCGTAGAGACTCATAAAACTAAGTTGAATTTTTGAATTTTTCTGCAAAGCCCTCTTAATAAATTTGATTTTTTGTTTTAACTGTGGCATTTGAGGATCAAGATAAGCATCAACTGCAGTCTCAAAGGGAGTATGAGCTTTAGGTATAAATGGGTTCAAGCTAACTCTTATATTTCTTTTACCAAAACCCAATTCACACAATTGATTTAGCAAGATAATGAGTTGGTCGATATCATCATCTTGTTCAAATGGAAATCCAAAAATTACATATATTTTTAGAGCAGTTATATTTAATTTGCGTAGCAAACGTGCCCCTTGGATAATTTCAATATTAGTTAGATGCTTATTCAACCTTTTTCGTAGAGAATCTGAACCCGTTTCTGGAGCAATGGTAACGGTTTTCATCCCGCCTTTTTGCAGAAGATGAGCCATTTCGGGAGTTAATTTATCAATGCGGATAGATGGAACGTTAAGCCCCCAGCCGTGACTTATTATAAATTCGGCTATTTCTTTAAAATCGGAATGATCGGTAACCGAAGAGCCAATAAGGGCAATCCGAGAGATATTTGTTAAGCTACTGCCTTTTAAAATAATTTTTTGAATATTTTCAAGACTTCGGAACCGATATGGTTTAACTTGGTTTCCTGTCATGCAAAATCGACATATATGGGGGCATCCTCTAGCTATCTCAACAAACAATGCATCAGTAAAGGCAATGTTCGAGGAAAGCCCTTCTCCTTCCTTTTCACCCTTTTTTTGCTGCTGATTATTTAAAATAGGTTTAATCTGAGCTAATGGGTGAGGAATTTCGTCTAAATTTTTGGCAATCACATGGGAAATAAAGAGCTTCCCAGGTAAATCTCTGATGCTAACGGAATCGGATTGAGGACACCAAAATCCAGGTATTTTGGCAAGCAAATTCAAAAATGCAGATTTAATTGCCGAAAAAGAAACATAATCTGAATTTTCTGACGCTTCAAACCAGGTGGTAATAAATTGAGAATTAATTGGCTCAATTTCTCCTATAAATACGGCATCCAAAAAAGATAACAATGGTAAAGGATTAGAACGAATGGTTGCACCTCCCGCAATGATTACGGGAAAATCAATATCATTTGTGCCGTTTGGAGTGATATTTCGCTGATTTCGATAAAAGGGTATGTGGGCATTTTCCAAAAACCAGAGTAAATGAGGATAATCTAACTCATAGGAAAAAGTAAAAGCAATAAGATCAAATTGATTAAGGGGAATATGATTTTCAAGAGAAAGAATCGGTTTAAAACGCCCTCCTGATGGAAGGGGCGAAGGATTATCTGGAAGAAAAAAGCGTTCGCAAATCACCCGTTCATGAGAATTCCATAACGAATAGAGAGTTTGCACCGTTAACCCTGCCATAGCAGAATAATGATTGGGATAAACCAGTGCAATTTTGAAAGAGTTAGAATTCCATGGTTTGATGATGACATTTTCTTCTTTCATATTTATCCTCTTCTTTCATATAGTATCAAATAATACTTTCTTCTCTCATATAGTATCAAATAATACTTTCTTCTTTCATATAGTATCAAATAATACTTTCTTCTTTCATATAGTATCAAATAATACCTTCTTCTTTTATATATAACAGAAATTTCCCAAGATCCCGATCATATCACTATAATCCCGATGTTTATTATTCTTCTATCGAACTTTACTTTGTTGGTTATATGAATCCTATGCGCTTTCAAGATGAAAAAGAATATTATGTGGAATTGCTCGAGAAATTTGATGAGCAAGTTATTCAGAAAAATAATGATTTGGATGAATTTTTCGCAAAAGAAATTATTTCCATCATGCATGAATTAAAGCAAGAAAAGGAAAATATCCCATTAATGTTAAACATCACCAAAAACATGTTATTAATTTTGTTATCATTTTATCATGAACAGCGAAATCATAAGGAGTATACTGCTTTTTGTGAATTAGCTGAAGGTCAGAAAAATCATATCAAGAATTGTTTATTTTCTCTAATCTAGAAGAAAACTTCACTTAAATTCTCGTCTTGCTCTTCATCATCCAAATTCACTTCATCTTCTTCATCATCGTCAAAATATTCACCTTGTTCCTCTGGTTTTAATAAACTTTCAATAAACTGGAACAATTTTTGCCCCTTAAAGATATTAGTTAGTCCGATCGTAATGATCGTATCAATATAAGGATTTTTTTGGAATTCTTCCAGAAAATCGGCTGCATGTTCCTCATCCCGAAATGTAGCAATACAATGAATCTGATCATCATCACCCACACTGATAAACAAAACTTCATCATACTGCTCACTAATATACTTGGCGAAACTTTCTAAAAACATGGAATCCAATTTTCCGATCACCATCTTTTTTAATCGAATGGCTAACAATTTATGGGTAGTCAGCCCTATTTCATGGGGGTTAATTACGATAGTGTATCGTTCCAAAATATTCGATTCACGGAGTTTATGCAAGCGATGATAAATAGTTGAGGTTTTAACATTAAGATCTCGGGCTAAATTTTTAAGGGATATCCGCGCGTTTTCTTCCATGGCTGCCAGTAATTTCATATCTATTTTATCCAAGCTTTATTTTCACCACTCATTCAAATTGATTCGAAATTATTGTTAAAATCATTTTAATAAAGCTTTCAATTACCTAAATAAATAACCTTAATATAAAATATTAGAAACTTTTTAATTCAAAAGACAAAGAACAAATGAAAAAGTGAAAAGTAAGAGAATGAATTTAACTTTCGATAAAATCTGGAAGATAACCCTCAAATTGAGCATTGTACAAATTCGTATACAATCCATTTTTCGTTAATAATTCTTCATGAGTACCGTGTTCGGAGATCCCCTCATCAGTTAGTACTAAAATTTCATCCGCTTTCTTTATTGTGCTTAAACGATGTGCTACAATGATGGTTGTTCGACCTTTAGCCAATTTTAAAATAGCTTCTTGAATCAATAGCTCTGTTACCGTATCCAAAGAACTAGTTGCTTCATCTAATATAAGAATTGGTGGATTTCTGAGAAAAACTCGGGCTATAGCAAGTCTTTGCTTCTGCCCACCCGAAAGCTTTACGCCACGTTCTCCTACCATTGAGTCATAACCTTCCGGAAGGGATATGATGAATTCATGAATGTTTGCCATTTTTGCAGCTTGTATTATTTCCTCATCCGTAGCTTCAGGTTTGCCGTACATAATATTATCTTGAATTGTACCGTAAAAAACAATGACATCTTGCTGCACAAATCCAATATTACTCCGAAGCGAATCAATCGTGAGATCCTTGATATTGTGGTCATCTATAAAGATATCTCCTTGATCTACTTCATAAAATCGAGGGATTAGGTGAGTGATGGTAGTTTTACCTACCCCGGATGGTCCTACAAGAGCAATGGTTTTTCCCGCTGGAATGGTTAGATTGAAATTGTGCAGAACAGGTTGGGTTTGATCTTTATATTTAAAAGTAACATTTTTAAATTGAATCTTTCCCTTAATATTTTTTAAGGGTTTAGAATTAGGAGAATCGGTAATCTTTGGTTGTATTTCCATCACCTCGGCGAATCGCATAAAACCAGCAAATCCTGACTGAAATATCTGTGTAAATTGGACTAAACGCCGAATTGGTGCTACAAAAATACTTGTGAATAATAAATACGTTACCAACTCTTCTCGAGTTAATCCTTGAAATCCCTTTACAACGAAAAATGCCCCAACAACCAAAGCAACCAAGCTGAGAATATCAGTCAGGAAATTGCTACCTGAAGCATATTTTGCCATAACTTTATATGCACGATAATATGATTTTCGATAACGGCTATTATTTTGGGCAAATTTCTCAAATTCATAAGGTTCATTGGCAAAGGATTTACATAATCTAATCCCTGAAATCGAATTCTCCAATACGGAATTGATTTCTGCATGCTCATTGCGAGTAGATCGAAAAGCTTTGAGCATTGTAGTTCGCATACTCACTGTAAACCAAATAAGAACCGATACAAACACAAAAATGATTAGCGTTAATAGCCAACTTCTCATAAAAAGTAAGATAAATGTTCCTATTATCTCTATAATCGAAATAAATAAATCTTCAGGACCATGATGGGCCAATTCGGTAATTTCTCTCAAATCATTAGTCAAACGTGCCATAATTTGACCTGTTTTGGTATTATCAAAATATTCCGCATCAAGATTTTGTATATGCTTGAATAAATCGGTTCGCATATCAAATTCAATATTTACACCCACTAAATGGCCCCAATATGCCATAACATAAAATGCAACAGTTCGAATAAGGTATAATCCGAGTAGAATCGCTCCAAATACCCATATTGCTTGAATATTGTTGTTTATAATAAAATCACCTAAAAATCGTTCACTGAATAAAGGAAACATTAAATCCAGTGCTGCGATAAGGAATGCACAAAATAAATCTAATGTAAATAGTTTTAAATGAGGACGGTAATAACGAATAAATCGCTTAAGAAGCTTATGCTCGGCCATTGCAAAGAATTGAATGTTTGATATTAAAAGAGATTTTCTACTTCCAAATGCAATCTTCCATATTAAAATGAATGTTAATTTCAGAGCAATTTTTAAGTTTTCTCACAAAATATGATTATGGTTAATTCATCTCGTGAAAATTCTGAAGAAATATCTGAAAAAAATTCTGAGAAAATGGATACATCTTTTAATACTGGAGCACAAAAACATTCCTTTTTAAACATGCTTTCTTATGGAAATGGGAAATTTTTGGTGGAATTTTATTCTGCTGCGTTTAGTGTGCTGATCTATAAATATTATGAAACTAATTTAGGATTGAACGGGTGGTTGGTAGGGTTGGCCATAATCATTTATTCCATATGGAATGCCATAAATGATCCTATCATCGGTTATCTAACGATTCGTCCAACCCGATTTGCTCAAAAATATGGCAGAAGATTTCCTTGGATTGTTGCGGGTGCAGGAATTTGGATCTTTACCTTGTTACCGATTTTTATTGTACCAGAGGATTTTATTATTCATCCCGGTGTGAACCAATGGCTATTATTCTTATGGTTAGTATTCTTCATTTGCTTGCATGATCTATTTTTTTCGATTTGGGAATTAAACTACCAATCACTTTTTCCAGATAAATTCCGTCATGAAAAAGAGAGGGCAAAAGCAGCAGTTATTGCAACCGTAATCGGTGTGATTGGTATTGCCTTGGGTAATTTACTACCAACATTTGTAGTGGATTATGATTTTGTTGAATCCTACCAAATAAACGCCGTAATTTTTACTGTGATTGGCATTATATTCTTTTTCCTAATGCTCCCTGGTGTGAAAGAAGATCCTGATATGATAACTCGCTATTTGACCGCTGTAGAACTCAAAAAGCAAAACGAAAAAGAAGAATCATTTTTTTCGCAACTTAAAGAAGCCTTTACTCACAGAAATTTCGTCGCATTCATCTTGTTCTATTTCCTATATCAAGCTTGCACCATGAGTATGAGTGCCAGTGTAGATTATGTGGGAGATTACATTCTACCTGGCGATAAAAGTGATACTACAATAATTTTTGCAGGAATGCTCATTGGTGCATTAATCTCAGTGCCGCTGTGGGGTAAAATTGCCATTAAACTTGGTAGTAATCAAAAAGCTTTAGTATTAGCTGCTTTAGTAATTATAGCAGGTTTGCTAGGGATGACATTTACTACCAGTTATTGGGGATACACGATTACTATAACTATTTTTGGACTGGGATTCGGTGGTTATTGGATGTTAATAACACCCGTTATGGCAGATGTTATTGACGAAATTGTCGTCGAAACAAAAGTACGTAATGATGGAATCTATATGGGATTTCGTGCGTTTTTTGGACGTCTGAGTTATGCCGTTCAAGCATTAAGTTTTGCTATTGTGCATGGACTCACCGGATTTGTGAATCAAGCTGATGTGGAGCAAAGTCTTGCCGCAAAATGGGGAATTCGTATCCACATGAGCGTGCTTCCGATGATATTTATGATTATAGGTGTGTTTATATTTCTTCGAATGAATACGCTAACCCCCGAACGGATGAAGCGAATTCGAAAAGAACTGGCAGATTTGAATCTTTGATTTTTTTTTTGTTTTTCTTTTTCTGTGCGACGGAGGTAAGCTTAATGGTAAAACCTCGATGGACGAAGGGCTACCCAGTAAAATTCTAAGGCGTGGTTGAAGCTTCGTAAAAAAAAAGACGCTGCGAAACGAAAAATCCTATTTCTACATCCGAACCATTTATT
>CAYRPF010000067.1:0-19221 GCA_964426185.1 uncultured archaeon
ATGATTGCTTCTGAGCCCTTTTTGGGGGTTCACGCCGCTAAAGAATATCTGTTCTTCATTATTTTATCTCCAGTCGGTTCTTATTTCAAAGAGGGTTTCAAACCAGTAAAAATAATGGTGGAAGATAATTACATCAGGGCGGCACCGGGTGGTGTTGGATTTGCTAAAACTGGTGGAAACTACGCTGCTTCCCTAAAAGCGGGAGAAAAAGCAGCGGAGAAGGGTTTTTCCCAAGTTTTATGGTTAGACGCTGTGGAACGCAGATATATTGGTGAAGTAGGAGCTATGAATATTGCATTTCGCATTAACGATGAAATTATCACTCCCGAGTTGGATGGAACCATTCTACCGGGAATTACACGTAGAAGTGTGATAGAATTTTGTAAAAAGCGCGATATTCCCATCACCGAGCGAAAAATCACTATCGAGGAGGTCATCAACGCTGCGAAGGATGGATCATTAAAAGAATGTTTTGGTATGGGAACAGCAGCGGTTATTGCCCCAGTAGGATTGATTCATTATCTAGGTCAAGATTACACCATAAATGATTTTGAAGTAGGGGAATACAGTAGGTTGCTGTTTGATGAAATTACCGGCATCCAAAACGGAGAAAAAGAAGATATTTTCGGTTGGACCGAACCGGTTGAATAAAAAACAGCACAGTGAAAAAACATGCAGCTCAAATTTACCAAAGCGGTTGAATTGAAACAACTGCCGGAAGACGACTCAAAACTCGGTTTCGGCCAAATCTTTACCGATCACATCCTTTACATGGAATTTGATCGTGCCAAAGGAGGTTGGGGTCCGGCTGAAATACGACCCTATGGTTTACTCAATTTAGAACCAGGATCCGCCTGTTTACATTACGGCCAAATAGTATGGGATGGCTTGAAATGCTACCGTAGTGAAGATGGTTTGCGCTTGTTTCGACCGCGTGAAAATTTCAAACGTCTCAACTACAGCGCTCGCAGAATGTGCATGCCAGAAGTGGATGTGGAATACATGCTGGCTGCTTTAAAGGAATTACTGAAAGTAGAAGCCCGCTGGGTTCCCAAAACGCTGGGAACGTCTCTTTATATCCGCCCGTGTATGCTGGCATCCGAACCGTTTTTAGGGCTACATAAGGCTAATCGCTATATTCTATTCATAATGTTAAGCCCATCAGGACCTTATTTCAAAGAGGGTTTCAAACCCGTCAAAATTTTAGTGGAAGATAAGTATGTTCGAGCAGCAATTGGGGGGACTGGAGAGGCAAAAACAGCAGGTAATTATGCAGCTTCTTTAAAGTCCACAGATGAAGCAATGGAAAAAGGTTTTTCTCAAACTCTCTGGTTGGATGCTTGCGAGCGAAAATATATCGAAGAGGTGGGAGCCATGAATATGGCATTTGTGATAAACGGTGAAGTAGTGACTCCTCCACTGAATGGATCGATTTTAGCAGGAATTACGCGGAAAAGCATTTTGGAAATCTGTAAACATTTAAATATTCCGGCCGTTGAACGGAAAATATCGATTGGTGAGGTGATCAAAGGCATTCAGAATGGCAATTTAACTGAAGCTTTTGGCATGGGCACTGCAGCAATTATTGCACCAGTAGGATCAATCTATTACAAAGAGAATAATTATACAATCAATAATTTTGAAGTAGGACCAATAGCTACTCAGTTATATCAAGAATTAACAGGAATTCAATATGGTTCTAAGCCAGATATCTTCGGGTGGATTGAAAAAGTGGAATGATGAAATTTTTTTGTTTTTATATCTTACAATTCCATTTTTAACTTTTTTTCATTTTAGATTTCAATTTCTTATTATTTCTCCCAAATGGAATTAACTTCCGAGGATCATAAGCTTCTAATCCTTCCCAAACAGCCGAATAAACGCTTTCTGTAAATTTAAACCCCAAATTGCGGATCTTCTCGGAAACATATTCATAAGAGAATTCCATATATTCCAAGGCTGTTGGAGACAAAATAGTTTGAGTGAACTCAGATTTCTGGCCGCAAAATCGAATAAAGGTTAGCAACGGCTTGAACATCAAAAAAAGCCATAATGGAATATTAAACTTGGGCGGAGGTCTTTGATAATACTCTGCAACGATATTGAATAATTGATAAAAATTCCAAGGCTCATGTGCAATATTGAATGCTTGCCCGGAATATGAATTCCCATTTTTCACTAAAAATACTTGAGCTCTTGCTACATCGCGTGCAGCAGTTAATGAAATTTGACCTTTCCCATGGTTGATAAGTTTTGGCAGGGGAAGGGCAAATGCATGAGTCAGAGAAGGAATCATCTGTCGATCGCCCTTTCCGATGATGGGTCCAAGTCGAGTAATTAAGAATGATTTAGAAGGATAGGAAGCTGCAAATTTTTTTACCAGATCTTCAGCCAATCGTTTGGTAACTGCATATGGGACATCTTTTCCCTTTTCTTTAGCACCGATGGGAGATTTTTCAGTAAATTTTATCACCTTATTGCGTTTTCGCAGATTTTTATGGTCATAAACGATAATACTGGAAGTGTGGATAAAAGTCTTGGCAGAAGAATCACAGAAGGCCTCCAACAAATTTTTAGTACCGAGGACGTTAGTGCGGTACATTTCATCAAAAGATGAATGAACCGAAACACAAGCGGCGAGATGAAAGACAAATTCCACCGTATACTCTTGAAAGATGCGAGAGAGAATTTCTTTGTCAGATAAATCACCTTGAATTATTTTTACACCTAAACTTTGAAGATCTATCGCTTTGGCAGGAGTTCTCACCAAACATATGAGGTCTTCATGAGAACTTAGGTGAATATGCTTTTGTTCCAGCAGATATTGAACCAAGTTACCTCCGACTAGTCCTGTTGCGCCAGTTACAAATATTGCCATAATTGTCAGAATCCTATCGTTTCCTTCAGCATCAAAGAAGTTATAAGCGAAATCGGATGTTTCCAGCCGATTTAAGGCAAATCTACATATTTTTTATGTAGATTTAAGAATTTCCTTCCCGATAGCATTATTAAAGAGGAAAGCCTCCATTAAATATTGTATTATTTTTAGGTGGAGAAAATAGTGAATATTTTTGGATTTTTAGGATTTAATGAGTCTTTGTTTCATGAAATTTTAAAATACACAATGATAGGACTCGGAGTTATCGTTTTTATTATGCTTTTCTTCATCACTGCAGGATATGGTAGATATATTGATAAAAAGTGGGGGCCACAAATAAATAATAAACTGGGTTGGTTTATAATGGAGACAGTTCCCCCTATACTCTTTTTTATTTTTTTCATTATTAGTGATCGTAAAACTGAATTGATTTATCTCGTATTTTTAGGAATTTGGGAAATCCATTATGTTCAGCGGGCTTTTATATATCCTTTTTTAATTCGTGGTAATAAAAAGATGCCCTTAACCATAATAGCAATGGGGATAACATTTAATGGTTTGAATGCTTACATCCAAGGCCGCTATCTTTTCTATATTATGCCCGGATATCCCGAAAATTGGCTAATCTCGCCTTTTTTTATCATCGGAACGATAATTTGGATTTGTGGATTTATTATTAACATCTATTCTGACTATATTTTAAGAAATTTAAGAGAACCAGGAGAAAACGGGTATAAAATCCCTTATGGGGGGCTTTTTCGATTTGTATCATGCCCAAATTATTTAGGAGAGATTCTAGAATGGATTGGTTGGGCCGTTCTGACTTGGAGCATTTCTGGTCTTGTATTCGCGCTTTGGACCATTGCAAATTTAATACCCCGTGCAATTTCACACCACCGATGGTATCACCAACATTTTGAAGAATACCCCCAAAATCGAAAGGCAATCATCCCGTTCATACTTTAAATCAAGAGAAATCAACAGTTATTATAGTTATTATTCCAAGAAGTTATATAATATATAAATATAAAAAAGGAAAACAGAGAAATTTAAAAATTTAAAAATCGGCGCAAATCTTCTTCGGTATAAGACATGGTGCGAGTTCCATCAATTTTTTGCACTAACCCATCACGTTTAGAATAGTAGTCAATTACGGCTTCAGATTGACTGAGGTAAGTGTTCCAACGTTTTTCAAAAGTTTCTTCATTGTCATCAGAGCGTTGCACCAATTTTGAATCTGGACAAACATCACAATAGCCTTCTTTTTTAGGTTTTAGCTCATCGTTGTAGATATTGTAGATCTTTCCGCATTTAGGACAGCTGCGGCGGCCTAAAATTCGTTTCTTTAAATCTTCTTTGGCAATTTCGATAACCACCACTACATCCAGGGAAGCAATCTCATCCAACGCTTTGGCTTGATCTAAAGTACGGGGAAATCCATCTAACATGAAGCCATTTTCCTTAACATCATCTTGATCAATCCGATCCTTTACCATTCCGATTACAACACTATCTGGGACTAATTGACCCGCATCAATGTAGCTTTTGGCTTCTTTACCAATGGGAGTTCCGTTTTTAATGTTTGCTCGGAATAAATCCCCGGTACTAATGTGGACCACGGGACTGAATTTCTTTATTTTTGCAGCTAATGTGCCTTTGCCGGCTCCTGGTGCTCCGAATAATACTATATTTGTCATCGTTCTTTCCATCCTTTCCATTCACATCTCAATAACCGGAGAAAGTGAATAATATATTAAAGGGGTAATTCATAACAGTGTTACGGAATAAAAAAAATTTCGTAATATTTCTCGCCTCAACTGAGAAGATTCGTGAAAATTATGTCAATTAGTGATAAAATCCTCGCTGCCCATATCAAACTGCCACAATCCAAGGTTTCTCCCGGTGAATTCATACAAACCACTATAGACTACGTAATGGTTCATGAACAACTCGGTGGTAGAATAGCCCCAGAATACGTAAAATTAAATTTAGATAAAGTTTGGGATCCCGAAAAAGTTGTTTTCATTTTAGATCATTGGGTTCCTCCCCCAGATATCAGAGCTGCAAAAATGCATCAACGTGCCAATGATTTTGCGCAAAAATATCAGTTTAAATGGATTTTAGGACAACGACAAGGCATATGTCATCAAGTTCTTCCCGAATTCGGATTTGCTCAACCAGGAAAACTTATAGTTGGTTCTGATTCACATACTACTACATATGGGGCATTTAATTGTTTCAGTACGGGTATTGGGGCTACAGATGTGGTTACTTTATTTGCTACTGGCGAATTATGGTTTCGAGTACCAGAAACTATTCGAGTAAATTTTGAAGGATCTCTGAGCCCTTCCGTAATGGGAAAAGATGTCGTTTTGCAAATGCTGCGTGATTTCAAAACAGATGGAGCCATTTATGATGGTTTTGAATTTGGAGGAGCAGGGTTGCAACATATTTCTATTGATTCTCGGATGACCATCTCGAACATGGTGGTGGAGATGGGCGCCAAATGCGGGATCTTTGAAGGTGATAACATCTTAAAAACTTGGTTGGCAGAGCACCCCGAGCCAAAATCGCGGAATGAAATTGAACTACCGATCGATAACAAATTTCCCACAAGCGGTCAAAATCCTTCTAACAATACTACTCCAAAATTTATTACCCCAGAACAAGATTATACTTATAAAAAAACCATTTCTTATGACCTTTCTACCGTAGAACCGATGATTGCGCGCCCATATAGTCCAGATAATGTTATTCCAGTGTCCGAAATGGAACCAATCGAATTAGACGAAGCCTTTTTGGGATCTTGCACCAATGGACGCTTAGAAGATTTACGGATCGCAGCCCAAATTGTAAAGGGTCATCATGCTCCCAATGGTTTGAAGTTTATTGTTATTCCTGCCTCTCGCACCGTCTATTTACAAGCGCTGCGTGAAGGATTAATTGAAATTTTCATTCAAGCAGGCGCTGTGGTGGAATACCCAACTTGTGGGCCTTGTATAGGAGGACATTTGGGCGTATTGGGGCCTAATGAAATTTGTATCAGCAGTTCCAATCGTAATTTTAAGGGGAGAATGGGTCATCCGACATCTCAAACTTATTTGGCATCATCAGCGACCGTTGCGGCTTCAGCTATCGAAGGGAAAATCACACCACCACCTAAAATCAATATGAAAAGTTGAATTTCAAATGAAAACGAACGCTTCAGATAATATTTCAGATTATCCGCCTATTCAAGGACGAATGTGGCGACTGGGTAATAATATTGATACCGATTTAATTGTTCCATCACATGTTCTCACAGCTTCAGACCAAAATACTTTGCTACAAGCAACTTTGGAATCGATTTTTCCCAATTTTACCAGTGAAGTTCGTTTAGGAGATATTATTGTGGCAGGCACCAATTTCGGTTGCGGATCGAGCCGAGAAGAAGCAGTTTTTGTGCTAAAAGAATTAGGAATTCGTGCAATAATTGCAGAATCATTTGCCCGTATTTTCTTCCGAAATGCAATAAATTTAGGGCTTCCTGCAATTAAGATGGAAAATTCTTCTATCTTGGGTCAACACCTGGAGATTATTAGAGTGAATTTATCCAAAGGTACGGTAAAAAATCTTAAAAGTGAGAAAAAATTCCAATTTGCTCCTTTCCCTTCATTTCTACTACAATTTATTATCAAAGGTGGCGCCATCCCACAAATTAAGGAAAAATTAGATCATTCTTTGAAGTAAATCCAAGAGGGTAAATTTTCTTCAATTTTAATCATATTATTATCGGGTATTACTTCATTTAAGAAATCGATCTGCCATCGAATAGAAACTAGGCAACCTCCTGGTTTTATCTGCTCCCAAATATGGCGGAATGCCTTCATGCATTTTGGAAACGGATATGCATAAACAACATCATATTTTGAAACATCAAAAGAAAATAAATCAGCTTCTATTATTTCAATTCTTTCCTTTAAATCCGATGGAACTTCTTCGCCGTTATTGTGGCGATT
Source organism: uncultured archaeon (assembly GCA_964426185.1). GTDB lineage: Archaea > Asgardarchaeota > Lokiarchaeia > Sigyniarchaeales > Promethearchaeaceae > Harpocratesius. The sequence continues at coordinate 6,877 of CAYRPF010000067.1, forward strand.
ATCGAAATTGTGGTGATTATCGAGATTATCGCGAGATATTTGCATGGTTTGAAGCATTTCCTCATTTATCTCCACTGCGGTGGCATACATTTCATAAAATGATGCCGCAAAAAAAACCACACGCCCATCACCAGCACCTAAATCCACTAATTTTTTACCATAGAGTGGACTTCTAAGGTTTAATGTTTCAAAGATTGCTTTAATGGTATCTTCCGGGGTGGGTAGAAATGGAAGATCCATTTGTGCTTGTTCTTTCCAAATTGGGGAATGAAAATACTCATTTCGCACCAATTTCATTTCCTTCATAAGTTATTCTTAGCATTCTTAGTATGATAACCAAAAAAATGTTCATTAAAAAATTAACCGTAAAATTTCTTCTTCTAGATCTTTAGCACGCTGCAATTGAGTACGTAAAAAAGGTGTTTCTCCATATTTCAAAAACCATTTCTCGAATCGATGTTCAATAGTGACTTTTCGTGTTCCCATATGATATTTGTCTGCCAAGCAAACTAATTTCTCTTCAATCGTTTGGGGACAAAAATTCCGAGCAGGAAGATTAAACATTACAGCTTCCTCGGCAGTTAAACCTGTTAAGGAATGAGTTTCAGCAATACGTGCAATAGACTCGGAAAATCCTAAAAAACGAAGCAAAATTCCCCCTTCCACCCCATGACTCATACCATGTGTCTTATATCGGCCGATGTCATGTACCAAGGCTCCGACGCGAACAGTTTCTATATCAACATCGGTTTTAGTAATATTATAGGCTAAATCAAGGGCTTTTTTCATGACAGCAATCTGGTGATTTATGATATTAGAAGATAAATGCAGTTTTTTTAAGATTGTTAAAATAGTTTTTCGAGAAGGGAACGATCCAGGAGTAGAAAGTCGCAGTTTTGAAATGTAAGTCGGACTAAAATTATTTTCTTGTGTCATGATCTAATTGTCCCAAACGAGTTATAATCGAATTATATTGTGATAAAGGAAAAAAGTTAAAATTATTAAGGAAAAAGGTCAAAAAATCTAAATTGTATTTCTATCAATCATAAGTTCAGAAATATTAGTAAAAGATTGAGCCACATTCAGTCCAGTTTTGGATGAAACTTGAATATATCCCGCCAATTTATGTCTTTCAACGAAAGCATCAATATCTTCTCGAGCTACTGAAAATGGATGCCCTTCATCAATCAAATCATGTTTTGAAGATAAAAGTAAAATGGGAATATTTTTAGTGTTTGACCGCACGATTTCAATCCACTCATCTAATTCGTGGAAAGTTACAGGTCGTAAAGGATCAAAAAGCATCAAACACCCGCTGGCACCAAGACAAAAACTAGGGAGCAACGATCTAAACCTCTCTTCACCCCCGAAATCCCAGATCTGCAAGGTTACATTTTGTCCTTTTTCTGTTTTACATTGGGTTACGCTAAAGTCAACACCGATAGTCATTTTTGTGCTACCACTGAAAAGCCCCGTTGTATAACGCCTTAGGAGAGTAGTTTTTCCAGAACCGCCCGATCCGGCAATGATTAATTTAAAGAGATAGTTACCCGTCATTTTTTTCCCCAAAGTTTTCAATATTTATGTGGTGGACTAATATGATTATTTGTTGTTTTTATGTTAAATTTCTTATGCTTTAGGATTTTCGATGGAATATTAAATTAACTTTTGCCTTCAGCTTTTGCAAGGCAATGCATCAAATTATTTTTTAAAGTTATACGATACATTCGTTCTAAGCCTAAGCACAATCTTTGAAATCCCTCCCCATTAGTCGGAAAAGTTCTGCTCGCTTCCAAACACGCCCAATGGGATTGTGGAAATTACATATAACGCACATCTTAATAGATTTAGAGATAGTAGCGGCTTCAATGGCTTCAAAATCCATAGTATAATAATTTTCTTCACATTTCAAAGAGATAGTGATAAGTTGACGCCTATTATCAGTTACTGAGTTGTCAAACAAGTTGAAGACTGCATCATAATAAGGTGGTGGAATTAAAGTATAGCCATAAATCCCGTGTTTGGCTCGATTTTGAACTGCTTGTTGAATTGGAGCAGCTTGTTGAATTGGAGCGGGACATTCGAAAAATTGAAATGTTTTGGAGAGTAAATTCTTATATGGGAATTCAACAAAAATCATATGCTTTCAGACAGAAAGTGTCCGCCGATAAAGGGTGGGTATTAACTTTTGATGATGTTATTTGTTTACCTGGATATACTGATTTTCTCCCTCATGAATGTGATATTGCAACAAATTTAGGCCCTTTTCATTTTGAAAGCCCGATTATCACGGCAGCTATGGATACAGTTACAGAGACACAAATGGCAATTGCAATCGCGCGAGAAGGTGGTTTAGGTGTTTTACATAGAAACTGCAGCTATGATCGCCAACTTGAGATGGTAAAGAAGGTTAAGCGGGCACGCAGTTTTATTATCGAAGATGTAGCCACTGTTTCACCTGATATGACAATTCGTGAAGTTATGCAAAAAATGAAAGAAAAGGGCATCAGCGGTTTCCCAGTTATTGATGCCAAAAAAAAGGTGATAGGAATCATCACTTCCCGCGATATTCCTTTTGATCCCGATTTTGAAGGAACCGTAGATCAAGTTATGACAAGAAATCCAGTATGCTTGCCCGCTACAGTTTCCCGTGAAGAAGGTTTGAACAAATTATACGAAATCCGAAAGGAAAAAATTCCATTGGTGGATGACGATGGCATTTTAGTAGGTTTAATTACCAAAAAAGACTTGAAACCAACCTATCCTTACAGTTCAAACGATGATAAAGGACGATTGCTTGTAGGATTAGGATGCAGCCCTTTTCTCCCAAAAAACCAAGATGATTTGGAAACCTTGAAGCAAGCTGCAGCATTAGCAGATATAATGATGACTGATGTGGCAGAATTTTATAAAAAGGCAGATATGGTGGCAGCAAAGGAATTAATGAACACTTTAGACTCCAAATTTGTCCTTGGAAATATAGGAACCTATGAGGCTGCCGAAGCCATACTTACATATGATTATCCTGAAGATAAATTTATTGGAATTAAAGTGGGAATGGGCTCGGGTTCAATTTGCACCACTTCTATTCAAACTGGCGTCGGAGCACCGACTTTATTTGCAACTTCTGAGGTAAAAGATGCTATTATGGATTACAATCCTAAAATGGGATTAATAGCAGATGGTGGATTCAAATATCCCGGTGATCTTGTCAAAGCCTTCGCAGTAGGAGCAGATATGATAATGTCGGGGCACTTCTTTGCTGGGTGTACCGAATCTCCTGGTTATATTGATACTGTTAAGGGTCGTAAAGTCAAAGTTTATCGAGGTATGGGAAGCGCCGAAGCCCGTGCAGTTGGATCCTACGCTGATGACAGATATATCAAAGAATCCAAAAAACTCGCTGAAGGTGTTTCTGGCTATGTAAGTTTCTTAGGACCGTTAAAAGGGGTATTAGACCAACTTCATGATGGTTTGAAAAATGGTTTAATCTATGGTGGAGTAAAATCCATTAAAGATGCTCCAAAAATTCGTATGGCCCGTATTACGACTTCTGGGGCAACAGAAGCCCATCCACATGATTTAATTAGCTAACATTTTAGTATTCGTTTTTTTTCAAATAATTCTTTTTCCCACCATTTTACCAAATATATTTTTGGAAAGTATACTTTTCTATCACAATTATCATGAAGTTAATTAAGCGAGCTTTAGTTAGTGTATATGACAAATCGGGAATCGTCGATTTCGTTCGGCAACTAGTGGATGATTTTCACATCGAAATTCTATCAACGGGAGGAACCGCAAGAACTTTAGAAAAAGCGGGCATTCCTTATACCAAAGTTTCTGATTTTACAAAGTCTCCTGAAATGTTTGACGGAAGAGTAAAAACATTGCATCCTCGAATTCACGGTGGATTACTCATGCGAAGAGATAATCCTAAAGATGTTGCAGATGCAGAAAAATACGGTATTTTACCCATAGATATGGTCGTTTGCAATTTATATCCATTTAAAGACGTGATCTCCAAGGCAGAAACTGATTTAAACACAGCTTTAGAAATGATTGATATTGGAGGACCTACTCAGATTCGGGCAGCAGCTAAATCATTCTGTGACGTGGTGGTAATCTCTAATCCGACAAAGTACAATGAAATTATTAACTTAATGCATGAAAATAATGGAGATATTCCTTTAAAAACCCGATGGCAGCTGGCTCAAGAAATTTTTACCACCACTAGCCTTTATGATGCCACAATTGCCAACTATTTAGCTAAAGAAATCAGCAGTTTGGAGAACAAAGAAGTAGACTCGGATTTAAAAGATTTTCCAGATTTACTTGTAAAACTTTACCGAAAAGTTCAAAAATGTCGTTACGGCGAAAATTGGGAACAACGGGGTTATTTATATGAAGATTCAGATAAAATATTAGGGCTTTCGGATTTAAAAAAGCTGCACGGAAAAGCCATATCTTTTAATAATTGGCTTGATATTGATTCTTGCATGCAGGTGTTATTGGATTTTAATCAAGATCACGCCGATCATCACATCTGTGCCATTTTTAAACACACAACTCCCAATGGTGTTGCAATTGATTACAATTCTCAATTGGAAGCTACAAAACATGCGTTTTCAACCGATCCCTTATCCGCGTTTGGAGGAATTTGGGGGTTTAATCATCGTCTAACTACAGAAGTCGCCCGCTATATTATTGAAGAGAAGAATGTTTTTGTAGAAGTTCTATTAGCACCTTCCTTTGAAAAAGAAGCGTTGGAGATTCTTCAAACGAAGGCAAACATGCGCATTGTTGCATTTAACGATTTTTTGGAGCATCGTAAGGATATCTATTGCCACCCAGAAATCCGCAGCGTCCTAGGCGGTGTGTTGGTGCAAGATTATGATTGGAAACCCATTGTGAAAAATTGGGAAGTGAAAACTGAGCGCCCAATTTCCCCTCGTGAAAAAGAAGCATTGATATTCGCCTATAGAGTGTCAAAATGGGCAAAATCGAATTCTGCGGTATTTGCTAAAGAGTATGAAACGGGAGTATATACACTAGGTATTGGTGCAGGGCAACAATCAAGAGTGCATGTTGTTCGGTTAGCTGCAGAAAAAGCCCGTGAATTTGGACATAATCTTCATGACAGTGTGATGGGCACAGATAGTTTCTTTCCATTTCCTGATGGTTTGGAAGAGACGGTAAAAGCAGGCGCTAAAGCGATTCTTAACCCTGGGGGCTCAATTCGTGATGATGCAGTAGTCCAAAAAGCCAATGAATTGAATATTTCCTTGGTTTTCTGCGGTAAACGAGTATTTCGCCATTAATCTTCTCAAAAAATTAAGAAAAAAATTAATTTATGATTTTTTCGATTTCTTCCATTTTTTCTAAGACTTTTTTACCCTTATCTGTTAAGAAAATTACTTTTTCGTTGTTTTCATTCAATTTAAATTTGATTAATTCTGTATCGAGCAATTGCTTTTTCACACGCAAGTATGCATTGTAATAACTTTCCGATTTTTCGAATTTTTCGAAAAATTTAGATTGAACTGCTTCGCATTTATCAAAACTACCGAGTACCTTAAGTGTCTCGGCAAAACCACGTCGTTTCATCAAAGTATATAATCGGCTTGCCATAATTACAGTCCTTCTTTAATTGGTAAGGGAAAAAAAATGTGAGAACATCCGTCTTTCTATATTCGAAATCGGCTGACTCCCATCTTTTCTCTGAATAAATAACGGATTTTTATTTTAATAAATTTTGACACAATTGTCAATATTGGTATCGCCAGTACAAAATTTAGAGAAAAAATCGTTTTTAAAAAGACATTAATGGTGAGGTAAGTATTTTTTTAATAGATAATTTAACTTTTTATGGTAACACAATTTAATCCTACCCAATTACGGAAAGAAATATTATCTAAACGCAAAAATATCTCTACAAAAAAACGTTCAGATGCATTTTCTAGCATACTTAGAACTTTCTTTGAATTACCTGAATATCAAAATGCAAAATCAATTATTGCTTATTTTGGAAAGGTTCAATCGGGGGAATTTGATACAAGAGGGCTTCTACTTAAAATTTTGAAAGATGGAAAAAACCTTTACCTCCCCCGATGTAGAGAAGGAGAGATTGCCTTAGATATATATCAGATCAGTGATATCAGTGTCGACGTGGAAGAAGGCGCTTATGGAATCATGGAACCAAAATCATTTTGCAAAAAACAAGAGAACGACTCAAGTGATTTAATACTTGTTCCAGGCTCAGTATTTGATATCCGGGGCGCTCGGTACGGATATGGCGCGGGATATTACGATAAATTTTTAGAAAATAGAACAATTTTCAAAATAGCCTTTGCTTTAGAAATGGCAGTAATGAAAACCCCGATTCCAACTCATCCACATGATATTTTTATGGATGTAATAATTACAGAGAAAAATATTTATCGAAAATCATAACCCAAAGCGGTAGATTCGTTTATCGCAGCTTCCATTGCGGCCAATAAGTTAGGATCAGAAAGGATCATTACAACACCTATCACAAGCAAAATTAAATACCCCAAAGAAATTATGATTGTCAAAATATTCATCCAATTTCGTGTTTCTGTGCGAATTGATTTAATAGCAGAAACTAAAGCGAAAATTTCTAAAAATAATCCAAAAAAACTTAAAAATTGAATAAAAGTAATAAGAATACCTATGACTGCAGAAACAAGAGCTATTTTTGACCGAGAAATATTTACTCGATTATTGTACATCATTGTAAATGGACTTTGAGGCCTATCTGGAGGTGCAAATTGATCCAATGGGCTGTTATCCCTTTGAGAATATTGAGATGAAGAAATTAAGGGAGAATTAAAAGAGGGTTCGGATGAAGGTTCAGAAGGAATATTTTGGAAAGTTCTTCTTGGAATTGTTTGAAATTTAACCGGATAATAGAGTAACTTGAAATCGGAATGCTGTCGCATCATTTTTCGTTGAGAAAAGATGCGTTTTTCATCCAAATCGTGTTGTGTTAATTGAATCGAACACTCACGACATAACTTTCGTTGATCCACATAATTATAATATAATCCACAACCATTACAATACGGCATGCTTTAATCTCAATTAATTATAATACTTTATGGAATTAAGGATTTCTGCTTCCTTGCCCACATTTTTTGTAACCATTCAGCATCAACATCCAAAAGAGGACTTTCGTTGATAATTATGGGAGTATACTGCCGATTTGCAATGATTTGAAATAGAGTATCCACTTTTGGTCCCCAACTGGAAATTTGATTTGGATGATGTTTAATTTCTCCCTTATTCCCATATTCAACGATGGAATAATGGATGTGTAATGACTGGGCCACTTTTGAACCAAGTTCGCTTTCGATCACATCAAATACATCAAAATAAAACTTAAAATTGGGGATTTTCCCTAAATTGCGGGCATATAGGTGGCCAAAATCTACACAAGGTCGGGTACGATTTAATCCAACAGTTTTACAAATCTCAATTATTTCTGAAAGCGTTCCTATTTGACCAAACTTTCCCATAGTTTCTGGACACAAGCAAATTTGCCGAAATTTTGATTTTAATTCAGGATATAATTTATCTGCTTGTTCCATTCCTGCTTTGATCCCTTCAACAATTTGATCAATCTTTGATCGATGAACAACATCGAGCTTTGAAGAATTATTTGGCATAAATTTATTTAAAGATGCCATATTCGCTTTTTTTCTGGATTTTCCATAGGAACCCGGATGTAGAACAATCCTTTTCGCATTTAAATAGGTTGCCCATGCGAAACTATGAGCCAATCGTTCAATAGATTTATTATAGATAGCTTCATCATCGCTTGTAAGAGAGATATAATAAGGCGCATGAAAAGAAACTGAAAGATTATATTTGAGGGTATTTTGCCTGAAAAGTTGATTTTCAGCAGTATCACTAAATTTGGCCAACCTACCTGCCGGAAATTCATATGCCATTAATTTTTTATTCGTTAAATATTCAGGAATCTCACGACGCTTACCATTTCGGATTCTACCATTTAAATCTTTGATTTTAAATAGACTCTTTTGAACGCCTGTTGGACCAATCCTTAGTTGATCGTTATCAAACACCACATTTTTTGTAAAAACAGCTTTCCCAATAATGATTATTTATCCACTAAATTATTTTAGTTGCTTAATAAAGATTCAGAACAGAAAAATGAAGAAGGGATTCATCACGGCGGAAGCGAAGAATCCCTTCTTCGGGCGGGGGAAATAAAAATTGTCTTTAAATTTTGGAGGAAAAATAATAACTTCTCCTACAGTTATCAACACCAATGAATTATTTGAACTTGTGCTCTTGAAAAATTTCCAAAGATTTTTTCAATTTTTAAGCTTTTTTTTAAAATTGAAGCGAAAATGCTAATTTTTGGACTAGAATAATTTGAAATATAAAATCATCATAAAGTACATATAACAAAGAAAAAACTGTGAAAAATATGAGTAGAAATTCACCCAATTCGGGAGATCTTCCAGAAATTCATTGTCCCGAATGTCAATTCCGATTAGATCCCCAATTAGTGCAATTACTTCTATCAGGAAAAACTGTTTATTGTGAACAGTGTGGATTTCCATTCCATGGAATTGAATCAGGTGAAGTTAAACCCTTAGAGAAAAAGCGAGAGGATGCATTTCAGCAGAAAAATTTAACTAAAGAAGAAATCCAATGGATTGAGTGGAAAAAGGAATGGCAAAAAATAAAATTTGAATTGAAAAACAATTTTTCCCATCTAATGTCAGAAATATTCCACAAAACATCACACTCATCTAAAAAAGAAATAGATGCTACATTATCACATGGAAAAAACACCGAAAAATCGCCCGAAAATTCAAGCAAAATAGCCTCTAAAGCAAACGTGATACATTCTACTAATATTTTCCATCTAAAAACAGCTGAAAAAGTGCTGACAGATCTCACCCCTTTTTATTATACAGTTATTCTTTTAATCACCTTATTTACAACACTATACAATCAATCTTGGTTCCGTCTAATAGGATTATTAATTATTGAAATTTATATTATTATTTATGATCATCGTGAATTTCTATATCAAGAACGCAATAATCTGGTGATTCATGCTGGAATTCCAATGATTCTGTTTGGTTTAGTGAGTTTAGGGGCGAATGGAATTGGAATATTTTTATTGGCTCGTGGGATAATAAGCTTATTAATATTTCTTGACGAAGTGAAAGAAATTTCCAAGGAACATCCAATTATTCACTCAAATCCGCTTTTACAAATGATCTGGATACGAGAAATTGTGTTTTCTTTTATCCCCTATCTTTTTGGAATTTTAATTACTTTTTTCATTGCGGGATTGCTTCAAAAGTTAGGATTTTTGATATTTGGAGGAAGAAATTTGGGTAATTTTCTTTATACTCTTATATCTGGCGGAATAGTTATCATAATTTTATATGTGCAGATAATTCCTATTCTAAAAACGGAAAAATTGCAAAATATTCCGACAGAAAAAGCCGTTATTTTAATCATATGTGGGGTTTTTACATTAAATCTTGGTCCAGGCATATTTTTCGTAATAATGGGTATATTGATTCTGAATTTTCAAAGTTTTAGAAAGAAAACTAACCAAAAATTGCCAGAAGTGCGCGAAATTAGAGATTTGGTGGATATATTAGCATATCCATCTCTGTTTTCAGATGACACGCCTTCGCGCATAATTGACCGATCTATCCTACCTAAAAGGAAATCCCAGAATATTTCTTCACCGCTCCCATATAAGCGCCCATCTTCTTCTAGAATCAAACGCTATAATGCTCAAACAGGCGAATTAATAACACCTGATAAGCCATTTACTTCAACACAATTTAAACATCCAGAAATCAGTTTAACCAAGCCAAAAACATCAATTACTACTAACCAAAAAACAAAAAAAAAAAATTCAGAAATTAAACAAGAATACATTCGAGCTGTACCAAAAGAAGGTGAAATTTCTCAGTTAATATTCACTGTATTGGAACCAGTAATAAGAACCAAATTAATGCAATTACCTATTTCAAAGAGTGATAAAGATGAAATTTCAAAAACCTTTCTGTATTTGACTCCAAAACAACAAGAAAAATACCTTGAAGAGTTGCAGTTAGTTAATTCGATTGTGGAAACAGTAAATGCAAAATATATAAATCAGATTCGTTCTTTGAATATTCCAAGGAAACAACAAGATTTTTTAATTAAACAATTAAATTATTTACCAGAGGAAGAATTGGATGAATTTCTGTACGTTTTGAAAAAAAACATCCAAAAATAGCGCAATATTATCATGTAATCATTAATACTAATAATTAAACATTCTTGGAGGGATACCATTATCGCAGAAAAAGAATTAATAAAACCCACAGAAAAAGAAGAAATTGAGAAAAAGAAAGAGGAAAATGGTATCCCTAACTCTCTAAGAGATTCTTTTTCAGATGCCAAAACAACCTCAACTAAAGCGAGTTTAAGCGCGAAACCACTAAATTTAGCTCCATTCCCTCAAACTACATCTCGAGCACAATCTTCGAAATCTTCGAGCGAACGAACAATTCAAGCATTTAAAGCCGCTAAAATTGATCCCCTAAAAAAAATTCATGACGATTTTGAAAAACTTTCAGAATTAGAACAAAGTGTTTTGCGAATTGCAGAAGAAATTTTGAAACAAAAGCGATATAAGGCGGAAATATCAGTCGAAAGGGTTGAAATGCTAAGTCCTTTAATGGAAAAACTCTATTCGAAATGTATTGCCAGATTAACCCATACCAAAGGTTATAGTAAAGATCAGATATTTGAAGCGATTAAATCTCTTTCTGAGAAAAAATGGATTGTTTCAGAGCAAAGACGATCTCGGCGAGAAATTCTTGAAACCGAAACTCTTCAGAAAGTACTTTCATTTATTCATGATTATCCTGGCACACATGCGCGAGATGAACGAATAGAACATATAATTGGAATTACCCGAAACCCTTTTATTAAACACGTAATGGTTCTTGAAGCTTTTGGATTAGTTCGCTCAAAAAAAATCGGAAGAACCCTAAATTACTTTCTAGCAAACTTACCTGAAATTTTCGATGAATTTGTTGTCCTTTTTTCCAATCCTTTAGTGGTAGACATAATTAAACTACTTTTAAAAGAAGAAAATATCGGATTATCTGAAATAGCTCGTCGATTAGGTGTTTACCATGGAGCTATTCAATACCATGTTAAATCATTAGAAACTAAGGACATTTTAATTAAAGAAAATAACAAGATGCGCATAAATCGTAATCTCCTTAAAAGTTATAATGATTTGTATAAAATTCCTCCTTTTCAAGAATTTATATTAAAAAATAGTTCATTCAGCAAAAAATGAATTATCCAAATCTAAAAGTTAAATGTTTTAAAAAGATTTTACCTTCACTAAAATATTATGGCCAATGAAGTTATTCCCGAAATTACACATTCAAATGAGAAACATATTCCAATTGTTGAACTTAATGGAGTTTATAAAATTTTCAAACAGAAGAAAATAGAAGTAATGGCACTTCGCGGAATTGATCTAAAAATCTATCCAGGTGAACTAATCGTTATTATGGGTCCCAGTGGTTCAGGAAAAACCACGCTGTTGAATTGCTTATGCGGAATTGAGCGGCCTAATGCGGGTTCTGTCAAAATAAAAGGTATGGAAATTACTAAACTGCGGGATGAGGGAATTCAAAAACTTTTACAAGAAGAAATCGGCATCGTTTTTCAATCTTTTAACTTAATTCCCAGTCTTACCGCAGCAGGGAATGTTGAACTTCCTATGATAGTGTTAGGAAATTTAAAGAAAGAAGAACGTAAGAAAAGAGTTGAAAGTTTATTAACCCAAGTGGGGTTAGATCATCGTCTTCACCATCGTCCTTCTACCCTTTCTGGAGGAGAAAAACAGAGGTTATCAATTGCAATGGCTTTTGCGAATGATCCAGCAATTGTGATTGCAGATGAACCCACTGCCAATGTCGATTCAGTTTCTGCGGAGAATATCATGCAAGTTTTCAAAGATTTTATGGCTTCAAATCCCAACAAAGCACTTCTAATTGTTACTCATGATCCGGCTCTCCGTAAAATTGCGGATTATACATTAGTTATTCGAGACGGCCAATTTGTGCGGAGAATTGAAAATGTCGATGATCATGATATAGATGTTCAAGCAGACAGCCAAACTGACGATGAATTTATAATTAATCTCAATGGATCTAGAACAGATGCTAAGACTTCGCGGGTGATTCAGAAACACAATTATCCACATTTAGCAGAAATTGAAATTTGTCCACATTGCCATAGCCGAAATATCGT
>CAYRPF010000068.1:0-18405 GCA_964426185.1 uncultured archaeon
TGAAAACAGAATGTGATTTTTAGCAAAACCAAGTGGAAATTTGGAACAGAAGTTATAATTCTATGATAAATTAATAAAAAGAAATTTTAGTTGGAACTAAAAAAAATGAACTTTTCGAGAAATTCTCATAGAAGGCTTTTAAGATTTTGAAATAGAATAATTTATGGAACGAAAAAAAACCACAATGGTCATTATTTTTGCAATATTCGGGTTAGCAAGTATTTCTGGGGGTATTTATCTCGGAGTTTGGAATCATGCAAATTCAACCTATGTAGACCCAATTCAAGTTTCTGGCATTTATTCCATCTCAAAACAAGAAATAAATGCAGATCATCTTCAATTAATATTGAATATTAACAATTTGGATATCAAAATATTCCCTTTACCTAAAGAATCGCCTAAATGCTTTTATGCTGAATGGAATTTCAATTATACTGGTTTAGTCGCTCAGAAGAGGTTAAGCATTGACTTTTTAACCGAAACTACCTCAGAATCAATTAATATTTCTTTGAAGGACTTTAATGTAAAAATTCTTGATGAAATAGAGTTTACCATTTCAAAATTTAATATTTATATTAATCCATATCTATCTTCATATTCTTTTCTATGTGAAACTAACACCACTAAAATTAAAGCACATTTCTTTAACATGACATTTGATTCATTCAAGATATCCAATCAAGTAGCAAATACATGGGTTAATTTCACGGATTGTCAATTGATTGATGGAGCCAATATCTTCTCTCAAGCAGGTAGAATCTATACTGAAATGACTTATGGCAGAATTGATAACGATATGACGATTATTTCTCATGAAAAGGATATTTCCACTGATTTTTGGAATGTTAAAACCGCTCCTTATGCAAAAATCAACTTTTCTGCCCCAAAAAGTGTAGTATATCTAAAATGGATGCAACACACTCGATTAGATCATACAATCAACATTTCTGCTTTTAGTTTACTTTCGAGTGAAGCAGATATATGGATCCCATTGAATATCTGCAACTATAGACTTAATTTATATGGAGAAACGGGTCATCGCCTAGTTGGGAAGAATTTAGACCTTTATACTAATATAAGTCAACATCATATCGAATATCTTAACCCTTATTTAGGAGCTGATTGGCTTAATTTGAATTTCACCAGTCATATAGGTGACCTTAGAGTTCATATTAATCCGTGTTTTAAACCGTTACGCTATTGCGGATCTCATCCAAATCTTGGACTTCCTGTTGAACATGTAATTAATGGAACTGTGAATTTTCACACCTCTGATCTTGAAAAATTGAAATTTGATACGGCACAGCTTGAAATAAGGAATTACTTACCTAATGTGGAATTCAATATCAAAACTTTTATTCCAGAAATGGACGACGCAAAAATCGTAGAATCTGCTTGGAATCTTTCCTATTATACTGGAAGCGGTTTAGGATACGGAGATATCAAAGTTAAAGTTAATTTCACAATCGAAGAGTCAAAAATTGTCATGGAAATCTTTTGTAATTTTGCTTTTGATAAAATTCTACCATATTTTCCTCAACAAAAATTTGATATCATGATTAATTCCGATTTGGATTGGACTTTGCTGGATTTAAGCCCAAAAATATATGCCCCCTATCCAGATATTTGAAGATAAATGCGGTTATAATGAAGAAAAAAGATGAAGATGAAATAGAAGTAGAAAAAAAACTCGATTTAATTTAAGATTTCACCCTCGGGCGGCTGCGGGAAGCCGCGATGCAAAATCTTACGCAGTGTCTCCAAACGATCCTCGTTCACATTCGGATCTATCTCCTCAATAAAGATCGCTCCCTTCGGACAATATTCTACGCACTGTGGCTCTCCATAACTGGTACTCGTGCACATATCACACATTATCGCCTTCTTATTTTTCGTATGCACCGTTATCGCACCGAAGGGGCAACTTCTTACGCATGCCCCACAACCATCACATTTGGATTGGTCAACTTCCAAAATACCCGTTTCCAAGTTTTTGGTAATGGCGCTCAACGGGCATGCTTTCACGCACTCAGGATCGTAGCAAGAGACACAACTGATGCTTGAATTTATCACCGGTTCAATCCGAACCCGGTGGATACGGGAATTCATCGGGTTGAATACTCCATCATGAACCATACCACATACTGATTCACAAATTTCACAACCGGTACAGCGGACGGGATCGACTACTAGAATCTTGTGCACGATGGCGGCGGTGTCGGGTTTGGCTGATTCGTTATTTTTTACGGATTTATTTACTTTTGTTGCCATGTTTACTCACCTAAATTTTCCCAATTACGAAATTCAAGCCTCTGGCTTTAAGTGTTTCAGGGGTGGGAATTCCTTTTTCATCCCAGCCGCGGGCGAGATAATATTGCCTTATACCTTCACGGAATCCGGCTTCATCGTTGTACCAACCTTTGGTGGGTCCATCAAAATTGGGTTCATGGAAGTTGCGCCACGGAAGGGTGTCCTCACTGGCTGGTTCTATCCCTTCGAATTGACATTCCCGGATATTAAAACATTTGGCAAGGTCGTGAATGCGATGCCCGGCCATTTCGATCTCATCTCCCGTCATGGGAATTCCGGTTACCATTTCATAAACTTCTGCAATTTCCGGTAATCCTCGATGATAAATACCACGGGTAAATTTGCAAACCACCAGTGAATCAATAACTGCCATAAAAGCATCCTGACCAGCTAAAGCTATACCCCGTTTATCGAGTTCATCATATTTCTTGCGGTCAAACTTCTTTTTCATATCATAACCGTATGAGCCGTTTCGAAGATGGCAAGCACCGCGCAGAGAGACAGCAAATCCAATTGAAGCAGTGGATAATCCTTTCAATTCATAACCAGGAATACCTAATCCTTTAATTTCACATGAGAATTTCCATGCATCTCCGCCTAATTTTTTAGCTGCATCGCGTGATCCATCAGCTAATAAATCACCGGCTGGGGTTGCGCGCAAGCACATATCCTCAATCATTTGGACTGCTGCTTTATAATCGCCCCATTGAAGCCCATTTTTATAGACAGAGTTGTTTCCCAGCATTTCTTTGGTGATATATCCCTTTTCATAGGCTTCCATAGCAAAACCCAAGGTAGTTCCACCTGACATGGTGTCTATGCCCATCCGGTCGCATATTTCCACCATTTTTATCAAGGCAGGGAAATGATCGATAAGACACACCGATCCTAAGGCGTAAATACTCTCATAATCTACACTTGAGACAATATTGGGATAATCAGGATCGTCGGGTTTGGTAGCACAGAGATGATCGCAAGCAATAGGGCACTGGCTACAACCTGTTTTCTTAACCACCCATTTTTCATCCATAGTTTCACCGGAAATTGCATCCGCTTTATCCCAATAGCCGGTTTGGAAATTCTTTACGGGTAAAACCCCTAAATCATTAAATTTCATTACGTTAATCGGCGTGCCCAAATCACGATACTTTAGGGTATCTTTTCCATTGGAGAGTTGGATTAATTCTTTGGCTTTTACCATAAATTCATCCGGTTTGGCAATCTTGATGGGTTTGGTTCCTCGAAATGCCATAGCTTTCACATTTTTAGAGCCCATTACCGCACCCAGACCAGTTCGACCAGCTTGTCGAGCACGGTCGTTTGTAATACACGCCAATTTTGCCAATTTTTCTCCTGCTTGGCCGATACCCATTACAGAAATACGGTGATCGCCAAACATGTTCCGAATTTCTTCTTCTACAGTCCAAATATCCCTTCCCCATAAAGTATCTTTGCAAGGTATTATGTTTATCGCATCATCATCAAAGAAGATGAAAACCGGCTCCGGTGCCTTACCGGTCAAAATGATCATATCGATCCCGGCTCGGCGCATTTGGGCTCCACATGAACCGGAACTGATGGCAAAACCGATTCGATTTGTAAGTGGTGATTTTGCCCCTACACAGTATTTTGAAGAGGTTGGCACGATAGTTCCAGGAAAAGGTCCAATTGCCATTACAAAAGGATTGCGCGGATCAAAAGGATTGACACCTTTTGGGCATTCATCCCATAAAATTTTAGTTACGAATCCATATCCTCCGATGTAGTTCTTGCAGAATTCCTTATCTAAGGTTTCCTTCTTAGTCTCACCGGTCGTTAGATTGATTCGCACACACGTTTGAGTATAAGCTTCTACCATTGTATTTCACCCAGTTTATGTTGGTTGTAACAATATCTCCTATTATTTGATTTTCAATTAACTTATTTTAAATTGGTTGATTTGAAGTGAATTTAAATCTTTTACTAAGATTAAAGTAAAGATTAAAATCTGTTATTCATGCCGAAAAATATTCTTTCACCATTATAGTGGTCAATTAGTGCCAAAATCATGTCTTTCACATTTTTTTTCAGCACAGGTCCAAAATCTTCAGGCTTTAAGTATGATTGAGCCTTTAAACGCTCGCGAGCTTCGGCTTCAACTTTATCACTCAAAATCCATGCGGGCATGTTTTTCTTCACCCATTCTCGAAGATGTTCAGTGTTTAATTTTTTAATTTGTTCAGGGACCAGTTCCCGTAATTTTTCCAAAAGATTTTGGATATAATCCATACTGAAAGGTTCTTCCCCGCTCAAAGCCTTAAATATATCTTCTAAATAGGCTTCCCGGTTAAATGTGTCTAAAGACGAAATAATGGTCTTCAAGCTAACTTCCAAGAATTCTTCTGGAATAATTTGTTCCTTGTTTAATATGGCCATTGTTAAATAATAATTAAGTTGCATGACTTTTCGATTATCCCAGAATTCCTTACCGAGTGGATCCATATTTTTGATTTTATCTACGATTTTATCTACCATAGAATTAACGGTTTTTTCATCGGGATTATCTAAATTCAAGGCAATAACATTATGAAGTTGACCTACTTGAGATTTTATAGTTGGTGGATTTTTTTCCAATATTTCCATCAATGTTTTTATGTTCTGATCATTCAACTCGAGAATTAGAAGGTTATTATGGGGATAGAAACCAAGTTGAAGTAAAAACCGTTTAAATTCTGGATCTTCAGGAGAATCGATGGATATTTGGGCAATATCAGATAAACCGAAATATTCTAACAATCGGACAAATACATAAGCTAATATATTCCGATAAATATGCGATTTGTTCAATCCTGTAGGTCCAAAATGTAATTCATTCTCCCTGCGTTCGATGCCTACAAACATACCGATATGAATATCATTTGCATAAATATCAATGATTTCAGTGGTAGTTTTACGTGGGCGTTTGGTTATTTTCAGCGTTTCCTTATCGCCGAAATTTATTTCAATAGGAAAGTATTCCCGAGTATGGAAAAATTTCGACGTCAACGCGTTAGGTTCTGCAGTTATTTTTCGACACCTCAAATCCGTTTCGTGAGTGAAGAATAGATATCACTCATTCAATTATATCTAGTAAAATATGTAATACTATTAGAATTTTTATTTGTGCTTTTTATAAAGAGCTTGCACACTTTTTTTGGGAAGAATAATGAAAAAGGCAAAAAAAAAGGGAAATTTTCTTTATAATCCCCACTGAACAATTTGAATATAAGAATCTTGGTAATCTGAATGAATTTTTAGATATACCAAAAAAAAAAGGATAATTCTCGCTTCAATTTCTGGATTTTACTTTTTTTTTTTTATGGGATTTGGCCCTATCTTTTTTAATATATCCACGTACTCTTTTACAATCTCGGTAAGTTCGGCACCCTCACTGGCGGAAATATGCCTTAACCACACCCGATTGGGATTAAAACCGTATTGCTCGATTAATTTCACTAAAACCGGCATTCGGCGTACTGTTTTATGATTGCCATTTACATAATGACAATCTCCTATATGACAAGCTCCAATCAACACGCCGTCTGCTCCGAGTTTTAGGGCTTCTATTACCATTTCCGGTTCCACTCGACCGCTGCACATCACCCGCATGACTCGCAGGTTGGGTGGCCTTTGCATCCGCGAAGTTCCAGCTTGATCACAACCAGTATAAGTGCACCAGTTACAAAAGATGCCTAAAATGAAGGGTTCGTAATCTTGATTTTTTTCCGAATGTGCATTTTCTGCTCCGTTTACAATAGTTTCTACCATTATTATTTGCCTCCTAAAACACCTTGAATTATGGCCATAAGCTGCTTGGTGGTAAAATGATTCTGCATGATAGCCTCCGAGGGACAAGTAGAAACGCAAGTACCGCAGCCTTTGCACTTAATTGGATTAATGTTGGCAATATTCAGCACTTGGTCAAACGTAATGGCACCAAATGGGCATTGATTTATGCAAGATCGGCAGCCTGAACAGAGACCTGGTTGCACTATGGAGAAATATGGATCAACTTCAACTTCACCCTTTGCCATCAATATTGCAGCTCCCGCCGCTGCGCCTTTTGCTTGAGACACTGCATCTGGGATATCCTTAGGACCTTGCGCGGTTCCAGCAATAAAAATACCATCGGTAAGGGAATCTACCGGCCGCAGCTTGGGATGAGCTTCCATGAAGAATCCATCAGAAGATTTTTGAATGGCCAATAAAGAAGCAATTTGATCCGAGTCTTGGGTAATCTCCAAGCCAATGGAGAGAACTACCATATCCACATTCAACTCAATTGGTTGACTTAAGAAAGTATCTTCAGCTCGAATAAGCAGGGATTTATCGGGATTTTCTTGGATTTCTGCCAAGCGACCCCGCATAAATTTAATTCCAAAATTATGCCCGGCTGATTCGTAAAATTCTTCATAACCTTTCCCGAAAGCGCGAATATCCATATAAAAAATATAACACTGAGCCTCGGGGTGTTTTTCTTTGTACTGCCGAGCTTGCTTTATGGCATACATGCAGCAAACTCGACTACAATAAGGATGATAGCCTTCGCGCGTATCCCTACTTCCTACACATTGAACCCACACAATTGATTTTGGGGAAGTTCCATCTGAAGGCCGTACAGGATGCCCTAAATTCGGTCCGGTGCTGCTTAGATTCCGTTCCATTTCCAAACCGGTAATCACGTTGTCAAAGCGACCATAACCATAATTTCCTAAGTTTGTCGGGTCAATAGGATCGTATCCCGTTGCCACAATGATGGTACCAACTTCAATTGTATCGATTTCATCTTGATCATTAAAATTAATGGCTTGTGGTTCGCATACAGTAGTTTGTGCGCAGATACCGCACTTTATACAAGCATCCATATCTATGGTATACAATCCAGGAACGGCTTGCGGAAACGCAATGTAGATGGCTTTTCTGGGACTTAAGCCTAAATCGAACTTATTTCCAACCAAAACTGGACAATGAAGTGAGCATTCTCCACAACCTGTGCATTTGCCTTGGTCCACGTAGTGGGCTTTTCGGCGGATTTTCACTTCAAAATTTCCTACAAAGCCATCGACCGATTCCAGTTCAGAATAGGCCATTATAGTAATATTAGGATGACGGGATACGTCGACCATTTTTGGAGTGAGAATGCAAGAAGAACAGTCCATGGTGGGGAAAGTTTTATCCAACTGAGCCATGTGGCCACCGATAGTGGCATCTTTCTCAAGTAAATAGACTTGAAATCCTTGATCGGCCAAATCGAGAGCAGTATTTATCCCAGAAATTCCAGCGCCTATGATCAATGCCGATGGGCGTACCATTACTTTCTGAGGTTTAAGGGCTTTCAACTCACGGGCTTTAGAAACTTGCATGCGAATATGATCTTGAGCAATTACTTGAGCACCAGCTGATTCATACATATTAACCCATGTGGCGTGCTCACGAATGTTTGCTTGCACGAAATAGAATGGATTCAGCCCATTTTCTAATAGCACGCGACGGAAGGTAGTTTCATGCATTCTAGGACTGCAAGCGGCGACTACTACCCGGTTAACTAAGCCGTCACGAATATCCCGGCCAATTTCCGCTTGACCATTATCCGAGCAGTAGAATTTATATTGACGCACTACGACCACGTTCGGTAGGGTTTTAGCATAGGCCACCACTTCATCTACATTGATAACCCCAGCTATATTAACCCCACAATGGCAGACATAGACTCCGATGCGAATGTCTTTGGATTCGGGAAATGAAGCGGGAGATACATCGGTTGTTTGAGATTTACTCATATTATTTTCAACTTTTTTGAATTTTATTATATTTTTCTGGATTATTGGACCAGATAGCTAAATTTACGAGTGGATTGAAAAATTTTGATTGATTTATATGATTTTAATTTTATTTTTAAATTTGATTGAAATTTAATAATTTGATTTTTGGTTTGATTTAATAATTTTGATGCATCATTCAGCAGATTTTTTACGAGATCTACGGCTGGTCTTGCGTATTGAGGTTTTTTTTACCTTAGATTTCTTTTTAGAAGCGGTTTTACCCTTGTTTTTTTTTTCTGTTTGTTTAGCTAATTTTTCGGTTGGTTGCTTTTTGGTTGCTTTTTTTTCTGATTTTTCTACAGTTTTTTCTGCTTTTTTTTCCCCAGGCTTTTCCATTGATTTTTTTTCTGGATTTTCCTTTGATTTTTCCACTTCCTTCGGTTCCCAGCCTACCAACTTGTCAAATTCAGTGGAACGCATCAGCTCTTGAATATCATGTACCGCCTCTGGATGACTATGCGTCGTTGGGGGTATATCGGGTAAACCATAGACGGCTCGTAAATTGCTCCAGTTATTGGGTTCTCCCCCTTTTTTCGTTCCCAAAGGAACTCCATGACCAGTATCTGCCAAAATATGGGTAACTGCTTTATGTGGGGGTTTCATGTAACCTCGTTGACTGGCTAGATTACGTAACATAATAATTATATCGGTCACTGGAATGTGGCGCGGACATCGTTCAAAGCAAGTATAACAGGTAGAGCATAACCAGATATCATCGGACGAGAGCACCTCTTCCAAACCCAGCACCGCTTTGCGGATAATCTGTCTGGTTCGAATAGCCGTTCTGCGACCCGATGGACAACCGCCAGTGCATGTTCCACATTGGAAACAAGCGCGAACGAAAGCGAGTGCTTCATCTTTTACGAGTTTTTCGGTGATGGTATCAGAAATGTGAAGAATTTGGCTTCTTTGAATTTTTTCCATATATTGTCCCTCGATACTGCGTATTCCCGCCAATTTCGAGTAATATTAATAGAGCGGGTAGAATTTCATTCCATGATGTTAAACTTACATGTAATGAAAATCGAGATTCGATGGTGTAGTGTTGAACGCCAGATATAAAAAGCTTAATTTATTCAACTTAGTGAAAAGATTGAGAAAGATCCAAAAATCTATCAAAATAGCTGATTTAAAATAAATTTGTTAAAAAAGTATCATAAGACGCACGTAAATAGGAGGAATAATCATGGCAAGGAGGAATAATCATGGCATTATTCCAAAAAGAGTGATAAAAATGCAACATGAAGATAACCCACAATTTTGTCGCAATAAATAAATTTTTTATAATTCACCCAAAATTATAGAATAGGATGAAAGAAATCTTAAATAGATCCCGTTTTGAACGGATATTAACCTACGAAAATTAACCTTCGTTTTTCGTAAATATAGCTTAATAGCTACGTATAAATATAGCTACACCGAGCGAATTATTATGGTAGAAGTCGAACAAGAAATCACACACCTTCGTCGAATTGCAGAATCATTTGATGATTATCTGAAATTGGGGGATCTTTATCTTAAACTCCATAAATTCTTGGAAGCGCGCTATTATTATTCCCAACTGATCAAACGTAATCCTAATGATATTCGCGGGTTTCTGAAAATGGGGTTTTTATCCATCTTATTGGATAATTATCGGGAGGCAAATAATTATTATTCCGACGCTTTAAAACTGGACAATCGCAATATACATGCACTGATGGGTTTAGCCAAAGTTCATCTTCACTGGAATGGGTTGGAAAAGGCATTCTTTAATTTAACAACCGCTAATAAACTCATTTCACAGAATCCTGAGATTTTATTTCTTTTGGGAGTGGTGCATTTCCGCCGACTTGAGATCTTTTATGCTGAAAAATACCTACGTGAGGCTATAACACTGCTTCAAGTCGGAAAAACCACACTTAAGAAAGAACAAAGTAGTAAATTGGAATTTTTACAGGATGCGGCTTCATTTTACTTGGGAACTGTCGAAGCTCAGAAAGGTCTGTATCAGAACGCCCTAAATGAATATACAATGTTGGAAGATCATACTTTCTTTAATACTGAACACGCAGAAAATTACCAAGCCTTGTGGAACAATATTGGAATCGCCCAATACCGCTTAGGAGAATATGCTTATGCTAAAATTGCTTTCCAAAATGTGCTGGATAAACTTGAACCTTCGCAAGTAAAACCCCAGATTTGGGTAAATTTAGCCATGATTCATTGGATGCAAGAAGATTACAATTCTGCTACCCAAGCCTTGGAAAATGCCCACAGAATTGCACCCACACTTTGGCCGTGGATGAAGGAACTGAAAGCATACCAGTCCCAAGGCTCTGCATGGTTGAAAGAAAGATTAGGGAACATGCTCACCGAAAATCCCGATCCAGATGGTGTAAATATTGGATTATATTTGGGTTGCGTTATTCCCAACCGTTATCCTTTTATCGATGCTGCCACCCGGCATGTGCTGAATGCACTTCAGGTAGGAGTAATGGAAATGGAAGGGGCGGGATGTTGTCCAGCTCCTGGTGTCTTTCGCTCCTTCGATATCAACACATGGCTCACCTTAGGCGCACGTAATATTACCATCGCCGAAGAGATGAATCGAAATCTCTGTATCATGTGCAATGGCTGTTACGGAACTTTAAACGACATCAATACCGAATTGAAACACGATACTGGTAAGCGAGAATATGTTAATGAAAAATTGAGCAAAATCGGTAAAACATATCAAGGTTTGGTTGAAGCAGAGCATTTAGTCTGGATTTTATATCATGATGTGGGAATGGAAAAAATTAAGAAAATGATTACCCATAAACTGGACTTAAAAGTTGCAATCCACTACGGTTGTCACATCTTGAAACCCACTCACAACAAACCTTGGAAGGATGATTTTGAAACTCCCACCTTCCTTGACGAAATGGTGGAACTCACCGGTTGCACCTCCGTGGATTATCGAGATAAACTAATGTGCTGTGGTGCAGGAGGAGGATTACGCGGCTCTGAAAAAGAAGTATCATTGGATTTCACCCGGGATAAATTGGAAGCCATGCGTCAGGCGGGAGTGGATATCATTGTAGATTGCTGTCCTTTCTGTCATCTACAATTTGATCTCGGTCAAATGGAGATTAATAGCATTTTCAAAGACCAAATTTCCAGCCCATTCTCCATCCCGGTTATCTATATCTCACAGCTACTCGGACTTGCAATGGGCATTGACCCTTTCTCCCTGGGTATTTTACGTCAGCCGAAACGAAATGGCGTGCCACCTTTTACTCCAGTAGATCCCCTTTTCACGCGACTGCAGCGAGATTTAGATCTCACCACCATTTAAATTTAATTCCATTTATACGACTGGTATCATGGCCATCACTATCATTGGGATATCACTACCGTTGGCACTGTTATTATCAATGATACCATTACCCTTTTTTAACCCCAAACGCTATTGTTAATTATCACGATTGCTCTCCAATCGAAGTAATTAATTTATTAAATAACCAATTAACTTTCTGAGGATAAAATCATGACTTTCCCTAAACGATCAAAAAAAATTGATGATACTGAAATTAAAATCACCCACAAATACCTTGTAAAACAATACGACTTGATTCTCGATCGTATGAAATGCACTGGTTGCGGACAATGCTCAATTGTCTGTCCGAAAAATGCTATTCTTTTTGGTCCAGCCTCGGCAGTATACGAATCGAAACCTAAAGATTTAAACGCCGCCGTGGTCGA
Organism: uncultured archaeon; assembly: GCA_964426185.1. Classification (GTDB taxonomy): domain Archaea; phylum Asgardarchaeota; class Lokiarchaeia; order Sigyniarchaeales; family Promethearchaeaceae; genus Harpocratesius. The sequence goes on from CAYRPF010000068.1 coordinate 11,877, forward strand.
CACGGTAGATCCCGATCTCTGTGTCATGTGCGGGACATGTCAAATCTTTTGCCCTTTTGATGCCATTAATTTGTATGAAGACGGCGAACTGGTAAAAACGGATTCTTTGGATTTGATCAAGCACCATTCGGTTCCGAAATTGGAATCACGCGCAGTTCCTTGCTCCCGCTTAGGGCGTGATGGTAAAATTTACTGGGAGGGCAAAATTGAGGTTACCTATGAAATGCCCATCGATAAAGAGGAATTCACGAAATATTATATGAATAAATGCCCGGGCGATTGCCACAAGTGCGAGCAAATATGTCCCACGGAGGCAATTACCTTTAAAGAATTGGAGGTTGCATGGGAATCGAAGAGTTTTATCGAAATCGATGATGAAAAATGTATTAAGTGTTCTGCTTGCATGAATGTTTGCCCTCAAGATAATTTCAAGGTGTGGTGGACGGAGATCAACACAAGCGGGCCTTACAACCAGATATTTTGGGATCCGATTAAAAAGAAGCTGCTAAAGCAGGAAGTAGTATTCACGAAAGAAGAATGATGAGGATGAATTATTTTTTTTCTAGTTGAGTTTTTTCTTATCAATTTTTTCCAGTTGATACTCCAAGGTTTTTTTGATTTTCATTAGCCAATCAATTCTGTGGTTAATTATAGAAAGTCTTCTTTGAATTAACTCCCGTTCTTCAATAGATTTAGAGATTTCGCTAAAACGAGCAATATCATCAGAAGTATTCGAAAATTCTTGCATTTAATCCACTTTTTAATTTTTCAAGATACTAATTAGTAGTATTATTTTATTTTTTGTGGGTCCTATAAAATTGTTTCTATACGTAATATAAATCTTGCTTTAAACAATCCAAAATGTTTATTAGAGAGAATAGAGTTTAATTTTCTGTAAGTAATTACCGAAATATATCGGAATTTTCTTCTACGGAAAGATTTGAAAAAGGAGCATATAGATGACGGAATCGATCTCTTCCCGAATTTCATTAACGAAAGAATTCTCACTCCCTCCTATTGGATTAGGAACATATTCCTTAAAGGGAGAACGTTTAAAATCAGCTTTAGACTATGCACTGGAAATTGGATACAGATTAATAGACTCTGGTTCTTATTATGGAAATGAAGAAGATATAGGAAAAGTAATTAGAGAATCAGAAATAAATCGTGAAGAAATTCTGCTCACTACAAAAGTCTGGAATACTGAGCAAGGATACGAATCGACCTTAAAAGCTTTTGAGCGAAGTCGCAAAAAACTGCAGGTAGATTATATCGATCTTTATTTAATTCACTGGCCAGTCCCGATTTTACGGGAAGAAACTTGGAGGGCTTTAGAACATCTATATGATGAAGGTTTGTGCCGTGCAATTGGTGTAAGTAATTACTATTTCCCACATTTACAAGAGATTATTGATAACGGCCGTATAGTTCCCATGGTAAACCAGATAGAACTTCACCCATTTTTAAATTTATCTGAACTTCTGGAATTTTGCCGAAAAAATAATATAATGGTTGAAGCATATTCACCGTTAACTAATGGATACATGCTCCGAGATGATAAATTATTGGAAATTGCGAAAAAATATCAGAGAACTCCTGCCCAAATGATGATACGTTGGAGTATCCAAACAGGAGTAATTCCAATTCCAAAATCACAGCGTTTAGAGCGCATTGCTGAAAATGCAGAAGTTTTTGATTTCGTGATCAGCGCTAAAGATATGGAAATGATGAATTCTTGGCATGAAAATCTCCATACTGATTGGGATCCTTCCGATGTACGCTAGATAATGAAATATGGAAAAAATTAGTTATATAAACTATAAATAAACGATTCAAACGAACTTCTACTTTCTTTTTTCTCTTCTGTTCCATTCTGTTCTTTTCTACTATTTTCTATACTTTTTCTTTAACTTCCGAGGTTTGGGTTTGGTTGTTTTCGATTTTTCTCTCACCTTTTCCTTTCAGTTGGTTTGAAAATCTGAGGAATAGATATCCACCTCCGATTAGAAACATCCAATAAACTATCATTTCAATTAACGAAGGATTTCCGTTATAACCGAATAAACCTTTCAATATGCCTCCAAACACCCCATTTTCATCAAAAATTGGATTAATATCATAAATATGATCTATTATTATGGGTATAACTCCGGCTTCCTGGAATTCATGGATTCCATAAGCAATTAATCCTGCGGCTACGAAAATCAAGAAAATAGTGGTAAATGCAAAGAATTTCTTGAGGTCAATTCTTATTGCACCAATATAAAGTAATACGCCTAATATAAGTGCAAATATTATTCCTAAAACAGCACCAATCAGAGAGTTTTCCGCAGAAAGTAAGGATGTTGAACCCAAGAAAATAACAGTTTCAATTCCTTCCCTTAACACAGAAACAAACACTAATGCGAAAATTCTCCACCGGGGAACCCTCTGAATGCTGGAATCTATCTTTTCTTCTAACCTTCGAATATAGTTAGACTGTTTCATCATCCATAAAATTAGGGTGATGATTAAAATCGCCCCTATTGTCATAGTTATTCCTTCAAATATTTTTTCAGCCTGCCCTGTAAACCCACCCATTAATTGGGTGAATAAAAGGGCTCCGAATAGACTTACTAAAATACCCGTTAGCACACCAAACCATGCGAATTTTCTTAAATTCGATTTGCCGATGCGGGAGAGATATCCCAAAACAACACCTACTATCAAAGCGGCTTCCAACGTTTCTCTAAATGTTATTATCAAACTTGTGATCATAGGGATTCACTTCTTCTAATAATTAAAAGAGGAAATTAAAAATATAAAGGAATTTAGAATAATTAGACATGACTAATATTAAATATAAACAAAAAACTTAAATCACTTATTTACCACTTATCTCACTTAAATTAAGATATCACACAGATCGAAATGCTGAATAAATTTCCGCCAATTTTTCAAAAAGATAAAAAATTGTGGATTTCACTAAAAAATCATTAAAAAAATAAAAAAGATTGAAATTGAAAAAATAAATGGAAAATTATTAAATTAAAACTCTTACTCAGCATTCTCTGTATTCTCTGAATTCTCTGTATTATCATTACTGTCATTATTTTCGGAATTATTTTCGATTATTTCTGCGTCCTCAACCTTAGAGTTTTCGCTACTGCTCATTTCTTCAGCCTTTCTTGGGATATCGGTGATTTTTTTACCGGTGACCATCAGCTCGAGAATTTGGTTGAGGCGCGGAACCATATTAGCCGGTTCAGGAAGATCGCCTTCCGCCAGCAAGCAGTTTTCGAACATCTGTTCGATAACTGGGTCGATCATTTCATTATCGGGATTCTCTTGATATAAGTTAACCAATTTGGAAACCATTTCATGATCTGGATTGAATTCGAAGATTTTTCGGGGAATCTGGAATGATTTATCTAAACTGGTTTGAGTCCAATACCTCATCGCACGTTGCATGCTGGAAGTCATACCTGTGGATGGATTTGCCAATCGACATGCATTTTTATACAACCTATCTGAAACTCGTGCATCGATGATTTTATCCCCTAACAAGGCTTTTACATGATCTAAAAACACTTTCATTTCAGGAGAACCCGCATCACTTTCTTCGTCATCAGATGTTTTTTCTGATTCATCATCTTTTGCTTCTCCTTTCTTCTTATCTTCAGTAACATCTATGGGTTTGAAGGGATATGTTTTTTCTTTAACTTTTTTATCTTCTTCACCTTCTTTTGCCTCATCTTTCTTTTCTGATTCTTCAGTTTCTCCACTTTCTTCACCTTCAAGTTCTACTGTGTAATCGTGGACATTCATCATCAAGAAATTATCAATGGGTTGATCAAAGAAAATAACTTCATAGTCTTTCTGTTCATAATAACCTAAATGAGGAGATAATCGCATGCTATCAAGATTTTCACCAATTAAATAATAGATTTCATCTTGACCTTCTTGCATTCGATCTACATATTCTTTTAAGCTGATATATTCATCTTCTCCTGTTTTATTTGTGCGGAATCGCAAAAGTTCTAGAAGTTTTTCTTTACGTGCAAAATCGGTAACTATTCCTTCTTTAACAAAGGGACCAAATTCTTTCCAGAAAGTTTTATATTTTTCGGGATCATCTTGGGCGAGTTCCATCATCTCTTTAAAGAAGCGTTTAACAATAAGACCTTCAATTTTCATGATTAATCGGTCGGTCTGAATAGTTTCTCGGCTGATATTCAAAGGTATATCATCGGATTCTACAATTCCATAGACAAACCGCATCCATTGAGGCACGATTTCCTTAGATTTTTCCATAATCATTACATTTTTAGAATAAAGTGCTAAACCGTATTCTACCTCGGGACGGAGTAAGTCTTGCGATTTTGATTCTGGTATAAATAGGATTGCCCGGAATTGAACTCTACCGTCAACTTTATAGTTAATTACTTTAAGGTAATTATCATACCGTTTCGAGATATAGTGATAAAAGTTTAAGTAATCATCATCGGTGATTTCTGATTTACCACGTTTCCAGATAGGATTGATCTGATTTACAGGAGTTCGTTCCGGTTCTTTTTCTTCTTCAGTAGCACTCTCTGATGCACTTTCTGAACCACTTTCTGATGCACTTTCCGGGGAACTTTCCGAATCTGCTGAATCAGCTGAATCCACTTCAGTTTTAGATTCTTCTTCTAAATCCACTTCAACTTTTTCTTCCGGTTTCTTAATCTCAGAAACATATATTGGAAATGGGACAAAATTCGAATATTTTTTAATTATACTCTCAATCCGATAGCTTTGAAGATATTCTGAGTTGTCTTCGTTTAGATATAAAATGACATCAGTTCCGCGATGAGATTTTTCAGCTGGATCAATTTCAAATTTACCACTACCGTCTGAAACCCACATATAGGCAGGTTCTCCCTTTTTGTAGGATTTAGAAAGAACTTCTACCTTCTTAGCCACCATAAATACTGAATAAAATCCAATTCCGAATTGCCCAATGATATCTAAATCAATTTCTTTTTTCTCTTGAGATTCTTGTTTGGACTGTTCAAGTTGTTCTAAAAACTTTTGCGAGCCACTTCCTGCAATAGTTCCTAAATTTTGAATCATTTCATCTTTAGTCATCCCAATTCCAGTATCACGGACTATCAGTTTATTTGCTTCTTGATCTAAAATTATTTCAATTTCTTGAGGCAAGTCGGGATCTTCAATATCTTTTTCAGATAATCCTATAAAATGCATCTTTTTTAACGCATCAGAAGAATTACTGACTAATTCTCGCAAAAAGATCTCTTTGTGTTGATACAATGATTTACTCAAAATATCCAGAAGTTTCTTAATTTCAGCTTTGAATTCATGTGTTTGTGCTTCAGTCATTATTAATCACCATTTGGTTTGTAAATTGTATACGTCGTCATCAATCATTAAGGAAGATTAAAAAACGTGTCTTATATAATATAATGAAAGATCATATTAAAACTTCTACCGAAGTCTTCAAAATCAAATTTCAAAGAAACTTATGGAATATAATGATTTTTTTTCAAATCTTTAGAAGAATATAATCTGTCAATTCTAATACTGCCTTGAAATTCACGAATAATTAAATATATTTGTAGGGTTAATCTAAATCGAGAAATTTTATAAAAAGGCAAGTCATAATAAATTATAAGAATATAATGCCAGATCTAAGAAAAAATCAGATTTTTTTGGGAAATGCCTTGGAAATTTTACCCATTATTCCAGATAAGTCAATTGATTTGATGATTACAGATCCTCCCTTTTATATTATGACAAAAAAAAACATCAAGTTCAAACATCGCACCGATATAGTTCAAACCGCTCATTTTGATCAATTTGATAGCTACGATAATTTTTTACAATTTACAGAATCTTGGCTTAAAATTATTGTTAAAAAAATGAAAGATGATGCTTCAGCATATATTTTTTTTGGTGCTCAATATATTACTGATTTAATTAGAATTTGTGAAAAATTAAATATGCGTTATAAGGGAATTATAGTATGGCATAAAACGAATCCTGCTCCTAAAATACGAAAATCAGGATATCTTTCTTCAACTGAACTAATATTGTTTATGGTGAAAGGTAAACCAGTTTTTAATTTTCTAGGTCAAAAAAAAATGCATAATTTAATCGAAACCCCTATTTGTCAGCGTCCAGAACGACTGGTAAATCCAAAACCAAATTCAAAGCGAAAATACAAAACTTTACATCCAACACAAAAACCAGAATCTTTAATAGAACATTTAATCCTGGTCTCTTCAAACCCGAACCAATTAGTTTGCGATCCTTTCGCAGGAACTGGAACAATAAACAAAGTGTGTCAAAAATTGAATCGATATTGCATAGGGATTGAAATTAATCCAGATTATTATCAAGCAGCTATCGAACGACTTAATCATTTAAATAAATAACTTCACTTCTAAATTTAATTTATTCGATTATATTTTTGGTATTAATTAGGAAAAAAAGAAAGAAATGCCCGAAGGCGATTAGCCTTCGGTGCGTGTTGTAGGAGGTGATCCAG
>CAYRPF010000069.1:0-6430 GCA_964426185.1 uncultured archaeon
CCAAGACAAATTAATTTCTGATAACTTGCAGATGGTTCATTAGTCCAAGGGAGGGATTCTATCGATTTTAAATCATAGAACTGGAAATATCGCTCAAAATCCCTATAAAATGAAGGATTATTATTTAAATGAAATTTACCTATAATAATTGGTATTTCAATCAAGGGTTTATTATGTGAGAATTGATATCTTTTCCTTTTATAATAAAAGGTTCCATAATCAAAATCTATTGATTCTTGCGTTTTCACTTAATTCTTCAACCCGTTTACTATAATATTTAAGTAAAATTAAATTAACTTCATCCAAATTAGATAAATCATTCTTAATTTCAATTCCACCTTGTTCTTTGATCATTTTAGGAATGTATGAATTTTCATGAGACCAATCTTTTGGTTCTAAATAAAATACAGGCTTGTTTGCTTCTCTGGCAAATTTATATTGCCATTTTGTCCCAGATTTATAATTTCCCTCAATAAAGATACTACCATTTGATAAAAATGCGGAAAAACGATTTCTAATTTGTAAAGTTTTTTTGGTTACTCTTTTCCAAAGAAGTCTTTGTGAGATAAAAGCACCGTTTGCAATTACTTTAGAGATAAATTTTTCATTTTCTAGGGGATAAATATTTTCAACTCCTGAAGCAATAATTCCCAAATATCTACCGCCTACTTTGGAAGCACCTATATATCCTTCAATATCAATCCCTTTTGCAAATCCATTAATTAATGTATATTTTTTCTTAGCAAAATACTCTGCTATTAATCTCGTTTTCTTAATTGCATCCTCCGTAGGATTTCGAGTCCCACAAATAGAATAAGATTTCACATCTTGATTTAAAATTGTTCCTCTAATGAATACTAAATCTCTATATTTCTGATCAATATTAAAGAAAATGAAGGGAATATTTCTACTATAACCAGTAATGATACGAATGGATTTTTTAGCGCACCAATTAACCATTTCTTTTATTTTAAGGTATTCTTGTGCAGAAAAATCAAAATTTATAACATTATTTACTTTTGAATAGTCATCGAATTTAATTTGTTTACCTTTAAGAAGAAAATGTTGAATTCTCTCTTTGTTAAGATTTTTGAAAGATGAAATGGTCATTTCTGGATTTTTAAATAATTCCATCAATCCGATTTTTGAAAAATTTAAAATCCTTAATAAATAAATATAATCGATTAGATTCTGATTTTCATTTATTGTACTAAGGGTCAAATTCATCAATTCTCCTAGAAATCCAATATTATTTAGTTGGTACAGTATATTAATTTTCTAAAATATTTAAAAATCGGTGATATTCACTGAAAAGCAAATCAAAAATCCTTTCTTCAAAATGAAGTATTTCCATTCCTATATTAAACGCATAAATCTTTGGCTTTTTACAATAAACAATATAACTTACATGGGTAAAATTTATCTCCGATTGGCGCAAATCCTTGGAGAGTTGGCCAGTTTAATTTTTGGAGGCACCTTTAATCTCATCGGGATCGGGGGATTGTTTACGGATGAACCCCGTAAAATTGGATAAATAAGCTTCAAACCACCGATTAATTGTGGCCCAATCCCTGAAATCGTTCATTCCATTCAAATCGTATTTTTTCGGCCCTTCTTCGGCCAGCATTTTTCTGATCAATCCACTTTTCAATTTTCCAAAGCGTGAATTAAGCCGAAGGTCGAAAACTCCTCCAAATACAGCCGTAGTTCCGGGTTTTAGGTCATATTTCGTTAGTAACGGAGTTAGGTATTTTTCCTTGGCAGTTTCTACCCCTGCCGGATCTTTTGCCGTGCCGCAAACCAGAAAGACTCCGAAATTATTTTTAAAAAGATTCAAGACAGCCCGTTTTTTCTTGAGAAATTTACGCAGGCTGGATGGGATTTTTCCGATTTGAATTCCGCCACCTACCACCACGCCGTCAAAGGCGGTAAGATCCAATTTGAACGTGTTTTTTACATCTACAAGCGAAACATCCACGTCGGCGGCCTGAGCGTTCTCTTCCATTTTTTCTGCAATTTCTTTAGTGGCTCCGTAACGGCTGGCATAAATTATGGCAATTTTATACATACACAATTATTATTTTGATTGACAATATAAATGATTTGGATTCAGAAATATCAAATACTTTTTTATTCTTTCACGAAGTATTTTTTTTATATGGGTAAATTATTTCTTCGTTTAGCTCAAATCATCGGAGGATTGGCTTGTCTTTTCTTTGGCGGAACTTTTATTATTATTGGTTCTTCTGCACTATTCTCGGAGGATTTTGGTGTTTCAGACCCTCGAGAATTTTACATTGAATTATTACCCAATCTCATCTTAATTTTCAGTTCTATAGTTTGGTTTATATATTTCAATATTAAGAAAAAGTATGAAATTGGAGGTATCTTGCTTATGTGCTTCGGAGCGGCACTCTTTTGTTCAATTATTATCACTAAGTTAATCCGAACCCATGACTTCACGGAGAGTCTTCGGGCGGGGTCAATGGGTGGGATGATGTATGCACCCCCGTATATTCTTTCAGGGTTATTCTATCTGATTGCAGTTAAATTTCAAAAACCCTCAAATAATAATGCAAAAAATAATGATGATAATATTGTAAATAGTGATTAGCTAGATCTAATTAAACAAATTTTTCCAAGTTTTATATACTCTAAATACGGTAAACAAATTTCCCAAGTTTTATATACTCTAAATACGGTAAAGTGGATAATAATCCAGTCTGAATTATTGAAATGTATCTTCTGACAATTTTTATGGTGATTGATGTTCTTTCCAAATGGACACGGGATCACTTTTACACCAGTAGGAGGTGTATGGTTTTGGCTATTCTCTCATCCCTCTTTCCGATAATCTATTCAATAAACTCCAGCTTGGAATATTTCCGCCCACATTGGTAAGAACATTCTTCTTATAGCATATAATTCGAAATTCCCTAAGTAAAGGTAATCGAATTTCAAAGGTGATCGAAAGTCAAATGTGGTCGAAAGTCAAAGGAAATTGAATGTTAAAGGTGATCTAGTGTCAAATGAAATAATATTACAAATAATCATTGGGCTTTGCTTCATTGGAATTATCGTAGTATTATTTTGGGAATCTCAAGACTATCTTACCTATTCCCTTCTATTTGTTTTTTTGATTGTCATTTCAACGTTAGTTTTAAGAGGTATGGGCCCAAATGAGCTGAAAGGAATTATTCTGGCAGTAGATTGGAATGTAATTGTATTTCTTATTTGTTTATTTTCGATTATTGAAATTTTGAATTCAAAGCAGATATTTCAGCAAATTGCAATTCGTATTGTAAATAAGTTTGCTCTTCATCCCCGGCGGTTGTTTTATGCTATTTGTATTATATCAACGATGATTGCCACAATTATTGAAGATTTAAGCGTGGCTATTATCTTCATTCCAATCGTGATTCAAGCATGCCGAGGTATTCATATAAGCCCTCTTCCTTACATGTTCGGGATCACGATCTGTATAAACTTGGCCAGTACTTTGACTCCATTTGGATCTGCCGAAAATATTATTATTGCCAATCACTTCAATCTTTCATTACATTGGCATTTAGTCAATTTGGGGATTTATTTCATTGTTGTATTGTTCATTACTCTTTTTTTGGTTGATCGCTTGTTATTGACTCGTTATTTGAAACGGTATTATTATGAAATTTATGAAGCGATTCCGGGCTATTTTGACCCTAATCAAATAGATCCCTTGAATAATGAAGAAAATTCTAAAAATATGAAGGGAAATAAAAGATCTAATCAACTAGATACAATTAATTATGAAGAGAATAATAAAAATAAGAGAAGACATAAAGAACATCACCTGAGTGAAGAGTTTTTGAAAAATGCTCGGTTAAAAGAAATAAAAGATAGGGTATTTCAATCTTTGGAACAAGCGAATTTGAATACTTCTGGTGAGGACAGAAATAAGGCAGTGATTACTGTTAGTTTAAGCGAGATTCAATTACATAATTTGCTCAAACATAGAAATAATGACGTTAAGATAAATGTTCTAAACCTTAAAGCGGATAAAAAAGATTTTCACCGTAATATGATAGGTTTAGGGCTTTTAATAATAATATTTGTAACCGTTTCTCAAATTATAATTGCAGGAATTTTAGGATTATTACTGTTTACCTTTCTTAATCCTATAAAGGTTACAGGAAAAAAACGCATTCCTTCTGTTTCTTATTATTTTAAGAAAATTGACGCTAAATTAATTTATTTCTTTGCAATTTTATTTATAACTGTATATTTTATGGACTTGGCAGGGATAACATATTGGATTGATGAGTTGGTTGAAAATTGGGGGCACCATGATGTCTTTCTCATCTCAGTGGGAATATTATTACTAACTTCAATTTTATCTGGATTTCTCGATGATGCTCCTATAACGATTATGTTTCTTCCTATTATTGACAACCTTTTACGCTTGTTTAATCATCCAGGTAATCCTATTTTTATCGCTTTTACCTTGGGAATCAATTTAGGTGGTAATTTTCTTCCGCAAGGGGCAGCTTGCGATATGATGACCCTAGAGCTGGCAAAGAAACACAATGTGAAGGGATTTACATACAAATCATTAACTCTGATCGGTGGTTTATTTGCTTTAATCCATATTCTCCTCGGAATCGGTTATATTGCGTTATATCAAGCCATTTTTGGGTGATGAGATGCAATAGATTAGAAGTAAATGATTAGAAGTAAATGATTAGAAGTAAATGATTAGAAGTAAAGGGAGAAAAGGGAGAAAAGGGAGAAAAGGGAGAAAAGGGAGAAATAAAAAATTATCCTAAGATCTCTGCATTTTGAATGATATTTGAGGCTTGTTGATGAAATTTTAAATTTCGTTCGATTAATGAATTGAGAGAATCTTTAAGAGTTTTTGCCTTCTGAGTTCCAAAAGTGATAGATTTTGTTTTTAACTTCGTCTGTGCTTTTTCAGATTCCATTTCTGCTTCATGCAGTGCTTGTTCTGCCTTGGTTAAATCTTCAGGTTTTCGTTTTTCTTCAGGTTTTTCTTGAATCTTTTTAAGTTTTTTCTGAGCTTTTTCCAGTTTTTCTTCAGCTCGTTTTGCTTCCTTAGTGATTTCTTGAAGAATTTTATAATCTTCGGAAAGTTTATGTAAGGGTTCAATGAATTCAAACTTCATCTGCTCGATAAAAGCTTGGCGATTCGTTTCAATGATTTCTAACGCACCTGCAAATCGATTTAACACTCCTTTAATGTCAGGAGATTCCTTTTCCGCATAACTCTTATAGACTGAGATTGCTTCCGTTGTTTCTTTCATGAGCCGGGAGTGAGCGTCTAAAATTTGCTTGTTTTCCCGGATTACTTTAGCCAATTCTAAATCCGTTTTGGTAATTCGTTCGGTGAAGTTAATTATTTTCGATTTAAAGGGAGATTTTTCCTGTTTTTCTTCTTTATCATTTGTGTCTATTTGATTAGCATATAATTTACCTTCAGTTCCGACTTTAATTGCCAAGACTGGGGGTTTTACTTTCTCAATATTTTCTTTTGATTGATTGTGAAACTGTTTTCTTTGTTCAATCAGCACTTTAAAAGAATTTTTAATGATATTGAGTTTTTTTTGATGAAATTCTTCTTCTTTCTGTTCTAAATCGTAATTAATTTTTTCCAATTTTTCTTTTGCGTCTTTGACTTCTTGTTCTGCAAGTTCAAGTTCATTTTCCTTCATTTTTTCCGGATTTTTTTCCGCTTTTTCTTGTTTCTTTACCAAAGTTTTGTTAGCATGTTCCAAAGCTTTTTCGGCCCTTTGCTTTTCTTTTTTTAGTATTTCTACTTCTTTCCATACATCTGAAAGATATTCAAATGGTCGTAAAAATCCAAGGCGGAGTTGTTCTACCATTTTTCGCCTACTTTCCTCTACTTTTTTCAGCGTTTCCGAAATTTGACTCAAAGCTTCTTTTGAAGCGGGCGTTTCAATTTCACTATAATCTTGTAAGGCTTGAATGCCTTCGTTGCTTTCTAAGCTGAGTTTTAACTCTGCTTCGAGCATCTGTCGATTTTCTTTGATTATAGGATTGATTGGAGAAGATCCCAGAAATGCTTGATCCGAAAGCTTTCCGATTTTTTGTTTGACAGTTGTAAAAAACTTCATGATATGATTTAGTTATGAAATCTTGAATAAAATCGTTTCCTTTCAAACTAATCTACAAAAGTATAGTCTGAAGACGACTAGTCAAATTTTTTTAAGAGATCTTGAGCGGATTTCAACAATGTGCGATTAATGGATTCTAAATGCGAGGAAGAAGTATGAAATGGGATTAACATTTCTTGATTATCTGCATCATAGCTGGATATTATTAATAGGAATTTTCACGAAAATGCTTGAAAATCAAGATAAATCAAGATAAATCAAGATAAATCAAGATAAATCAAGATAAATCAAGATAAATC
>CAYRPF010000069.1:6530-8573 GCA_964426185.1 uncultured archaeon
TAAATCAAGATAAATCAAGATAAATCAAGATAAATCAAGATAAATCAAGATAAATTAAAAATGAATGAAAAAAAACAACAGGATAAAAAAATAGGGATTATTTCCCAATTGCCATACCTATCGGGTCTAATTCATGCAATAATGCAACTTCTTCTTGCGTAGGTTCTGGAGTTATTTCATATTTTTCTGGGATGATAATTTCGAAACTTGAATTGGCGTTTACTTCACTTACATCAACACCAGGATGAAGCGATACCAAATACATCCGTTTAGTATCTGGCTGGAATCCATAAACTCCATATTGGGTTATTACGTTCAAAGGACCTCCATTTTTGGGTAATCCTGCTGCTTCTCTTGCCCCTGGACCTGTAATATATCCTGGGGAAGTTATGAAAGTTACCTTTTTCACGAAATTACGCTTTGTCTGCCTCATAATGATGAAAAAGCCTTTACTTAGTGAAGCTACATCATTACCTCCACCAGAACCTGGTAAGCGAACTTTTGGATGTTCCCAATCTTCGCCGATATATGTGGTATTGAGATTCCCATACATATCAATCTCCGCTCCGCCCAAAAAACCATAGTCAGTCCATCCAGATTGTGAGAATGACATATTATCGTGCATACCTGAAACTGAAATTGCCCGAAATCCAGTGCGAGAATCACCTACAGATATCGGTAGAGTTTTAACTTGGGGTCCTATTGACCCAGCTTCAAAGATCATAAGTAAATTGGGAGCATGAGTTCGTTGGGCAAACATTGTTGCAATCATTGGAAGTCCGGTACCGACAAAAACACTTTTTCCATCTTCCAGCAGCTTAGCAGCACTAATTGCCATTAAGTGGGTTTTTGTATAATGCTTTTCTGCCATTATTTCTTGCCTCCTGATTTAAGTTTCTTTTCAAGCCAAGGCGCTTTTAACGGGACTTCATAATTTTCCAATTTTTCCAAATACTTCATTTTTTCTATGCCACCGCATTTTTCCAAGTATTCTTCAAAATTTTTAACATTATACACGTATTTATCCAACCATTGCTGCAAACCTTCTTCAGTTTTCGACATTTCTAGCCATTCACCGATAATTTCTTCATCAAAATAATACTTTCCAGGCATATTACACGGATGCGAACCGTATTTTACTTCTACAACTGCATCCACGAAGAAACCAGGAATAACAGTTTTCCACGGTTCTTTGCGAATTTCTTCATTATCAATAATTTCTTCGGTAGTTACAACCAAACGGCGCGCTGCGCGTGCTAATTCAAAATCTTCAACGATGTATCCATCATATTGACAATTTCCAAATTTATCACAACGAGGTACGTGGATAAATACAATGTCTGGATTAGCAGAAGGCAGTAATGCGATGGGTTTTTTTGACCAAGGGTCTTCTACCACTTTAGCAGAGGATTTACGCAACGTATCTGAACCAAGCATGGTTCGAGCGGGAATAAATGGAACACCCATCATACCACCTAAAAAGCGCCATTGATGGCCAGCATTTGAAATTTCAGAAACTACCTTTACCTTTCCAGATTCTACTGCATTTCGTCCGCATTTTGACAGACCACGTAATTCATGACCAAAGCAATAAGCCACTTCCACTTGACTAACAATTCCTCCACCGATCATAACGTCTATATCGTGAACTCCGGTCTTTCCCATCATGGTTAGATTTCGGACTTTTTGGCGGATCATTTCATAAATAGCGGCCATACTAATTCTAATATGCCCGAAACCTCCCATGGCAATGACGTCTCCATCATGAACAAATTTTTTTACGGCTTCAGTAATCGTCATGCGTTTGTCTATCATAGCACGGGATTTTTTACTAACCCATTCACGTTGTTCATCGGGATCATGCCATCCAACTAATTTTCCTTCGCCTTCGGCTAATATTTTCATGATAATTTCTCCAATTTAATCTTATATTATTAATTCAAGATTTCACAAAAGAACTAAGCAACACTTAAGTAAGAATGAGGGTGCATAAGTTAAAAATTTTTAATTTTTTGGAAAGTGAAGACACTTTCCCTAATTACT
>CAYRPF010000069.1:8673-17593 GCA_964426185.1 uncultured archaeon
CTACAAATTGTTTTAAAAATCCTTAAATTAAATCAATCTTTTTTAAAATCTTGAAAGGTAAGCATTTTTTGTTAAGAAAACTTGCTAGAAAAATTTGCTATCAAAAACTAGATGAATGAAAATGTTCAAATACATCGGTGAAAAAAAGAATTTTATTAAAAATTTTACACCTTCTTGGTTTGCCTCTGTAATGGGTACAGGAATTTTAGCTTTAACTACCCTATTTTACTCTGAATTTATTCCGTGGTTTGCATATATTGCTCAAGGTCTTTTTTATTTTAATATTGCACTATTTTGTTTTTTGTTGATTCCATGGACTTTGCGCTGGATACTTTATTCAAAAGAAGCCAAAGCAGATTTAGTCCATCCTATTACTGCCAATTTTTATCCCACAATTGCCATTGGATTATTGGTGTTATCTGCAGATACGATAGTAATAGGCAAAAATATCCGCATTGGAACTGTTCTTTGGATAATTTCAGCTTGTGCAACAATCTTCTTCAGTATTCAAATTCTCTACATCATGTTTGCTGGTAAACATGTCAAGATCCATCATATCAGTCCTGCTTGGTTTATTCCTCCAGTTGGTCTAATTGTAATTCCAATTCCAGGAAGTTTGCTGATAAATCATTACACAGGATTATTCAAAGACTTAATTGTTTTTATTAATATGATGAGCTGGGGAGCTGGATTTTTTCTCTATCTCTCACTATTGGCTATAACGATGTATCGATTTATTCTCTATGAACCATTACCTAATGTGTTATACCCAACTATATGGATTAATCTCGGACCAATTGGAGCAGGAGTGACTGCTTTAATTAATCTGGTTAACAATTGTGGGTTAATCACTGAAGGAGTTATATTAGAAGTTTTTGGATTTTTCTTATGGGGATTTGGAATTTGGTGGATTATAATGGCTTTGGTGCTTATGGTACGTTATAGTAAAGAAGTTAAAATACCATATGCCATGTCATGGTGGGCATATACGTTTCCATTAGGAGCATATGTATCTGCAACTCATGCAATTTCGATGGTATTTGATTTTAGTCTTATTGATTACCTTGGATTTGCATTTTATTGGCTGCTGGTAATCTTTTGGGTAATAACTTTTATATTTACGTTAATAAACACCTTCAATGGAAAAAATTTTGCTCCTAAACCAAAACAAACATCTCCATTAGAAAAAGAAGATGAAAAGGTAAAAGATATTAGCTAATGGGCGAATTATTTTCTCTTTAAGAACATTTCATTTTTTCAATTTTATTTTTCTCGTTTTTTCTCGTTTTGCTCGTTTTGCTCATTATTCAGTAATGAGGGAAATATCTTAATATCTATTCGAATTATGCAATCATAATATGACGCAATCCATAAAACCGCCCAAAATTGTGTTAATTGGCGCGGGATCCTTGCAATTTGGTTTAGGAACTGTGGGTAGTATTTTGTCTAGTTCAGTTTTAGATGGATCTACTATTGTTCTTCATGATATCAGTTCGGAAAATTTGTCATTAATTGAAATTGCCTGCCATGATGCCATTTCAGAGCAACAATCAAACTGTAAACTGGAGTGCACTACAGACCGCAAAGAAGCGCTTAAAGGTGCAGATTTTATTATTTCATCCATCGAAATTACGCCTAGATTTGAATTATGGGATCAAGATTTATCGATTCCGCGCAAGTTAGGAAATAAACAAATGATGGGCGAAAATGGCGGACCTGGCGGTATTTTTCACGCCCTTCGGATTATTCCCCCTATTCTTGAGATTTGCGCTGACATACAGTCAATCTGTCCTAATGCATGGTTAATCAATTTTTCCAACCCGATGAGCCGTATTTGTTTAGCCATTCATCGGAAATTCCCAAATTTAAAAGTTGTAGGTTTGTGTCACGAAATTGCGTTTGTAAAGAAACACCTTCCCTCTATGCTTGGAACAACTTATAACAATCTGGAATTTCGGGCAGGTGGGTTGAACCATTTTGGTGTAATCTTAGATATTCACTATAAGGATTCAGGAAAAGATGCCTATCCCGATATACGCGCTAAAACGGAGGAATATCTAAAATCAGCAACTATGGTGGATGGCTATCAACTTACGTTATTTATTTTAAAGACATACGGCTATCTACCTTATACCACAGACTCTCATTACGGAGAGTACATTCACTGGGCTCCAGAGGTAGCGGACTTTGAAGGTGTGCAGCGATTTAGAGACACATACCGCGAGATGACTTTGGCAGAAGGCAGAAAGATTCGTAGATTGATTCGCAAGGGAAAAGGTGCAAAACTTGTAAAAGCGGATGAAGAAAGAGCAATTCCTATTATTGAAGGCATACTCACAGATTCTCATCATTTTGAAGATTCAGTAAATCTCCCAAATAAAGGCATCATTACTAATTTGTCCGAAGAATTAGTAGTGGAATGTCCGGCAATTGTGGATAAAGATGGGGTTCACGGTATCGAGTTAGGAGAATATCCCAAAGGTTTGGCTGCTTTATTGCGATATCAAGGTTCGGTACAAGATTTGGTGGTGGAAGCTGCCATTCATCAATCAAAAGATTTAACGTACCAAGCTTTATTGGCGGATCCTTGTGTTGACGATCCCAAGCAAGCACGTAAAATTTTGGAGCGGATGTTAGAAGAACAGCAGGAATACCTTCATCTGATTTAATTTATTTTATATTCATTATTTGAATACCTCAATGAAAAATAGTAAAGTGAAATTGTGAAAATAAATATGTTAGAATTATGTAGGTCTATATATTTATTTACCAAATTTCATTTTTTCTCTGCATATTTATATTAATACTAATGTATTCTTTATTACATTTGATTGAAGATGTTACTCAATTTAATCCTAACAGGGATTATCACCATCTGTTTTCTGCATTTCCTATTCTTGATTTTAGAAGATCGACACGATCCTCCAGTAATATCTGCTCTACCCTCTCCTTTACCCCTTGTTAGCATCATTGTTCCTGCATTAAATGAAGAAAATAATTTGCCCAAATGCTTAAGCAGCTTACTCGCGCTGAAATATCCCAATAAGGAGATCATTGTGGTAGATGGGGGTTCTACTGATAGGACTTATGAAGTTGCCAAAAGCTACGGTGTTAAGGTTCTGACCTTCAAGAAATTACCTCCAAACTGGGTGGGTAAATCCTATGGCTGTCATATAGGATATCAAGCCGCTAAAGGTGATATTTTATTGTTTACAGATGCAGATACTGTTCATGCCCCTGATTCCTTAAGTTTAACTGTTTCAAAACTCTTAAAACATGATATTGCTCTACTTTCTATGATTCCATATCAACAAGCAGAGAAATGGTACGAGTATTTATCCGGTTTTTATTTCTTCTTAGCATGGCTCATCCGTGGGTTAAAACGTAATATATTCAATCCTAATAAGTCAGATTTTTTTGCAATCGGCCAGTATATGTTGTTCCAACGTAAATATTACGAGCAAATTGGCGGTCATTTGGCGATTCATGAAAATGTGGTAGAAGATCTAGCCTTGGCAAAGTCCGTTAAAGAACATCATCTTCGATTATATTATCTTGAAAATAATAAGATGGTTTCGTGTCGAATGTATCCTGATGGATTTAAAAGTTTTTATGATGGATTTCGAAAATCAATTTGGACCGGTATGGAAATAGTTCCAGTTCTTAAAACACTAATGGCGGTTTTATGGGTTTTATACGGGCTATTAACTCCAGTATTCTTCATTAAATCTCTATTGAGTGGAGAAATAGCTTTTACTTTAATTTTTGGTGGTGGCATGCTCTTATTTATTTTTGCTTTATTTTTTGATTGGCATGGTTCACGACAAGATCATCTATTCGTGTATCTTTTCTATCCTATCGGATTATTTATTGTCACCATTATTTTGATTACTTCGGTTTATGATGGAATATTGAAGCGACCGGTTAAATGGAAAGGCATAGTTTATCAATCCAAGCCCATTTCTTCGAGAAAGGATATTTCACCCGGAATTAACCAAGAAATGCGAGAAAAGATCGCAATAGATGCTAAAATCAAGATAGATTCAGTTAAAACCAAGGAAAAACCTCTGCATTCTCTTTCAATAACACCCACTAACGCTTATAAGAATAGACGTCTTGCTACTCTGGATTTTTTACGGGGGATTGCAATATTACTTGTGCTTGGGTTTCATTCTATTGAGCGAGCCCTTCCCGCTGATTTTTGGAACAACTTTTTAATTTCTGCTCCTAAGTGGCAGTATTTCGTTTTTGGACCTTTTCTATTGCTTATGAGCTGGCGTGGGTTCTTCATTTTAATTTCTGCTGTAGTGTATATTTATTCTTTTGAATCTCGTATTCGATATGGAACATCTCCCAAGAATTTGTTAAAAAATAATTTAATCAAAGGAGTTGTTCTGTTTACCTTTGGATGTGTGATTAACGTTTATTTAGACCCTTATGCGGCTATAGGTCATCTAATTAACACAGGCATGTGGGAACCTCTAGATTTTGTTTCAAAATTGAAATTTTCAGATGCCATTCAAATGATTGGATTAGGATTGATTATTTACTCCATAATTCATTATCACTTGATGAAAAGTGAAGGGCATAAAAAACCCTGGAGAAATCTTGCAGTATACACCATACTTTCAATTTTAGTAGTCATTTTGACTCCAATTCTTAACAAAATAGTTCTAACGAATTATGGAGTTACAAGGAATCAAATAGAATCAATGCCCACTCCCACTTTGTGGTCGTTTGTAAGGGCCATGTTTTTGTCTAATTTGGTGGGTTATGCTCAGCCACTGTTTCCATACTTAGGTGTAACATTTGTGGGATGCATGATTGGCATTATTATAAGTCAGAATCAATGGTCAATCTGCAGAAAACTCAATTTCATATATGCATTAGGATTGGGAACAATTCTTTCAGGTCTATTTGATTGGGTGGTATTAACGGGTTTAGAGCCAATGCAGACCTTTATGATTGCACCGCGATGGTTTTTGACTTTGAATACCGGTTTGCAGACTTTTGTCATTGGTTTGATGTTAAAAATCATAGATTTTCCCAATTCTGCTGAGAAAAGGAGAAAAAGAATTAGAAGATTGCGTTTTTTCCGCAGAGCGGGCATTTTATCTTTAACACTTTTTGCCACCCAGTTTGTTGATATCATACCTCGTTTCATCTTGACTAAGATTACTGGCATAGATTTTATTAGGTTCGGCAATTTAAACACAATTTATCAAGCATTTTTACTGCTCTTCGTAGTAATTATATTTTGGATTGTAGCGCTACGCGGATGGGAAGTGATTAAATTTTACGGATCTTTCGATTGGTTTATGCTTTCTATTACATCATCATTGGCTAAGCGTAAAATTAATTGGCACGATCCGCTAAAAATTAATCAAAACCTATATGAAATTGAAAAGATATGATAATTATGATTATTTTTTCTTGATCAAAGTTGACCATTACGACGCATGATTTTTATTGTTTTTATGGTCTTTTTTCTAAAAAAAAAGATACATTTTCTCATATTTTTCATATCTTAAATTTTAATTCAAAAATTTTTACTCGGTAAAAGGAAATTGTGTGAACAATTCTCGAAAATTTTGGGATTTGAGGAGGATTTCAAATCTGAATCTTCTTTTCCCGGTTCTTTTCGTGAAAAACCCAGTTAAGAAATATGGAAAACTCACAGATTTTGGAAAAAAAGTAATAGAAGAGATGATTGATATCGCCCACTCTTGTGAAGAAACAGCCTTTGACGCGATAGAACATTCCAATCAACCAATAATTGCGAGTCATACAGGCGCTTTAGCACTCCAACCAAATTTTCCTCGCTATATTTATTGGCAATTGGCACAGACGTTAATGGACTACCTGGTATCATGGAAGATTTTCACTATCCAACAGATTTCAGCAGTTTAAAAGATGATTTTATTGCAGCGGGAATTTCAAAAAATGAAGTTAGTGGAATATTAGGAGAAAATTTCACTGATTTTCTTCGCAATTTTTAAATTTTTTTTTATTTGAAGAATGCATTTAAATCTCAAACCGAACTAATAGCCCACCTGCGTAAATTCCACCCACACCTAAAACATCCTCTTTACTATCAAATTCTTCCAAAAAATCGAGAAAATCTTGATACACTTCTTCATTTTGATAGACTTTTTCGATTATTTCAGGAGACATACAGCGTGTGAAAGTACCTGGCGCAGAAATTCGAAGAATCTTTCCAGAATGATATTTAATAAGATCCTTGACTTCTTTAGGAGTAAAACCATGCCAGCTGGGCATTAAATTCGGCTCAAACTGCTTTAATTCCTCATTTACGTTCAGATTTCCAGTATGAAGAAGATCCCACTGAGTTTTCAATTTCCCGAAATATTGAAAATCGAATTCAGCTGCATCTTCCATCATTGCTCCAAATCGGTTTACAACACATAATACAACCGTTTTTTTTGCTACACGCACCAATTCTGCGAAAGCACTTTCGAAATTATTCACACAATAAGAAAGAGGTGAATCTAAACATAAAACAAGATCAAAACTCTGATCTGGAAATGGAAGCGGTTCACAAATGCTTTGTTGAACGAATTTAATATTACATTTTTCAGTCTTGGATAAGCGGGTTTTTGCAATTTCAATCATTTCGCCAGATATATCCAAATGAACTACAGAATGCCCTTCTTGTGCCAATGGAATCGAAAATCTTCCCGGTCCTGCCCCAGAATCTAAAATGGATATATCTTTGCGGTTATTTATAGCGCGCTGAATTTCTCGCCATAATAAATCAGTATGAATTTTTTTCCTAATATCATATTCTTCTCGTGCGAGTTCAGATGGAGCTTTCTTATTCCAGTATTTTTTTGTTTCTTCGTAATGAGAACTTTTCGCCATGGATATACTTTTTGATGAAAGAAGCTTTTTAATTTTTACGAGCTTGGAAGTAAAATTTTTATTTAGATAATTCAGAATGGCGAAAACAATCGACTAAATGATCATTATTGTTTCATAATTTTTTTTCAGCATCCTTTGCTTTATCAACATAGGCAACAAAAACATTTTGTGGAAATAAATATGATTTATTTACGATTTAGAAATGTACAAACATCAATAGGTATGAAATCCTTTTTTGCCTCTTATTAGATGAATTTCATCACAGATAATATTTTCGATATGGTTATAAAAAACTTTAACAAAATCAGGATTAAATAACCGATTTTTAAAAGTACACACTAATAATAATAATATTTTTTTAACCATAGTATTGATTTTTGAATAAATTCTTCAAGATGATGATCTTTAAAATCATGATTAGCGCCATCGACTTCAATTCGCTTATGATTTTCATCCTTTGGCATGTGTCGGATTGCTTCTCGTGTAAATTCGGGTGGAAGAGTGGTATCTGCCGAACCATGGATGATTAAGCTTGGTGTTGAAAATTGTTCTAATTCTTTATTCATATCTATTGCATCAATTTCTTGCATAAATTTATCATTTATTAAAATTGGGGGATAATCACCGGAAGATTTCCGTTTAATAGGGGTCAAATGTAAGAATTTAGCAACTTTCATCATTAAACGATCTTTTTTTCTGAACAACCTGTTTAAATAAAAACCTGGAGCCCAAAATATAGCACATTTTCTTTCGGGAATTTTGGCTAATAATGCAGTTAATCCCCCAAAACTTAAACCAATTGTATTTATTTTTGAATATCCCTTTTCTTTAACCCATTGAGCCACATCTTCAAGATCTTGGATTTGATGTGATAATAATACTGGTTCTCGTTCATTTTCACCAGATCCAAAAAAATCGAATATCAAAGTATCAAATCCTGCATTATTTAATGATTTTGCTGAAGTTGGAAATCTTCCCCATTCTGATTTATCTCCTGTAAAACCGTGGCACATGATAACTATAGGTGGTAAGACATCTTGCTTTTCGCAAGAATAAAGTATTCCATGTAAGATTCCACCATTTTTCCTTGGAATCTGAATTTTTTGCTCTGCCATTTTTTCATCAATTCCTTCAGTTATTTTATTAGCATCATTTCTTTTCCTTTTTTTCCTATTAGTTTCCAACCCGCTTAAATCTTTCCCTTTGTTATTTGGTGTTTATCCGACAATAGCGTTAATTGTGATGGAATGTATTCAAGTGATCATGCTTAATTATTTGACAATGGAATAATTAGATCTAATGTTAGCGATTTGGCAAAACAAGATGAATTTCTGAATCAGAATTCTTCTATTCTTGAATTAAAACAGCTCGGACCATTCCACCTTCTGCTTTAATTTTTAGTGGGAATCCCACAAATAAGTATTCTCCCGGCTCCACAGCACTCAAATCTAATCCTTCGTATACTAAAATTCGATGAAGAAGGAGTGCTCGATGAGTTTCATATGAGCCAATGGTTAAAGAATCAATTCCTACGGCCTTTATTTGGCATCTGTTTAAATATTCGGCGCCTTCAGAACTAAGATCCACCCAATCTTCATGGAATGATTTGTATCCCACCTTGCTATTACCCGTTTTAAACAAGATAATCAAATTTTTACAGTTTTGAGGGGAAGGTAGTTGACTTTTAAGCTGTTGCACCGAGATACTCTCACCTAAAGAAGTATCGTTTAAATCTACCACTAAAGCTTTTCCATAACATCTTTCTAACTCAATTTCACTGACGGGTTTTCCTGAAGCCGAAATATGTAAATCGGTGTCGACGTGAGTTCCCGAGTGAGTACTTAAAGAGAGTCCAGTCAAATTCCATTGATCTTTTTCTACATTCTTAAGTTGTTGCAGTTTTACCGTCATATCTCCTGGATAAATAACTAAAGATTCATCCAATTGTAAACTAATATCGTAGAATTTCATGTTTTTATTCACCTTTGAATTTCGAAAAAAGAATAATGCTTTTAATAAATGGTTTTGTTGCAGATCC
>CAYRPF010000070.1:0-13907 GCA_964426185.1 uncultured archaeon
ACTACGTTATTGCGTTAGTTCTCACCATTAGATTTTCTCAAAAGTTCTATTTGGAGAAATTTTTAAGCGGAATGCTAAACCTTTTTAATGTGGTTTAATTTATTGAAGCTAAATGTCTCTAGTTATTCGAATTGATTTATCTTCCCAGCAAATTAATTCAGAAGAAATAACTGAAGAACATCCTCTTTATTATTATGCTGGTCGATCTTTAACATCGAAGATTGTTTCAGAGGAAGTTCCACCGCGATCTAATCCTTTAAGTGCTGAAAATAAATTGATTGTGGCTGCTGGATTTCTGACCGGAACGCCATGTCCCAATTCGGGACGATTTTCAATAGGTGCTAAAAGCCCGCTAACTAATGGGATAAAAGAATCAAATGTCGGAGGCAGAGCTCCTGCATTAATGGGGCGGCATGATATCCGTGCTTTGATTTTGGAACATATCTCACCTTTTTGGGTAGTTTTAGTTATACAATCAGACGGAAAAGTTATTATTGATTCTGCAAAAGATCTACAAGGCTTAAACAATTATGATTTAGCCGAGAAGCTTATGGAGAAATATGGAAAAAATATAGGAGTTCTTTCTATCGGTGTTGCGGGAGAAAAACAATTAAAGGCCGCTTCTATTGCTTCAATTGATTTGGAAGGTTATCCGTCCAGACATGCTGGAAGGGGAGGGTTGGGTGCAGTCATGGGTTCCAAGAAATTAAAAGCGATTGTGGTGATACCTCCTAAAAAAACTCGATTGACGTACCATGACATTTCCACTTTTAAAACGGAATCGAAAGAATGGGGATTATCGATTTATAAAGCCAAACGGATGTTATCCAAGTTTGGAACGTTGGTTGGTTTAACCACCATGAATTCTTTGAATGGATTACCCACTCAAAATTTCCGTCACGGCTCATATGATAAAGCTGAACAGATTAGCGGTGAAGCTTTATTTGATTATATTGAAGAGAATAACGGGAAAAGTGGGATTGCATGTTCTCCCGGATGCGTGATAAAATGCTCAAACTTGGTTACAAATTCCGAAGGAAAGCATTTAACATCCAGTTTAGAATATGAAACCGTTGCTTTAAACGGTTCTAATTTATTAATAGATTCTATTGAAGATCTTGCGGAAATAGATCACGCTTGTGATGATGTGGGTTTAGATACCATTGAATTCGGTAATGCTACAGGAGTATATATGGAATCCGGTAAAATTGCTTGGGGTGATGCCAAAAAGGTAGTTGAGTTGATTTATGGTATTATGCAAGATAATCCCGATAGTATAACAGTGGCGAATGGAGCAGTTAATACAGGTAAAATTTTTCAAGTTAATCGAGTAGCACATGTTAAAGGTCAAGGATTTCCAGGATATGATCCACGTTCATTTAAAGCGATGGGAGTAACTTTCCTCACTTCTCCAATGGGAGCAGATCATACTGCTGGGTCTGCTATTTCGGGCAGAGTTCCTTATCCCGACCGGGAATACGGTAAATTAACAGAATCTGATCATAAAGTAGAATTATCTAGGGGATTGCAGATTTTTACCATGATTCATGATTCAATTGGGCAGTGTTTCTTCGTAAATCCGACATATCAATCGACTCCGCATATTGTAAAGCTTTTAAATGCAAAATATGGTTGGAATTTAACCCCGAATGAATTAATTAACTGGTCAAAATCTTGGTTGAAAATGGAAATAGATTACAACACCAAAGTTGGGCTCAAATCAGTGGATAATTTTCCTTCTTTTATTGAGAAGGAATGTCTGGAAGATAATTCTAAGCGTATTTGGGATGTGTCCCGAGAAGATCTTGAACATATTTGGAATGATCTAAAGTGAAATTTGCTACGCTTTGGAATAATGGACAAGAAGAGTTGGCCGTGCAAATCCAGCAAAATTTTTTTTTGATTTCGCAAATTAACGCTAAATTTAAGCAAAATTGGCCTACATCATTGGATAAAGTTTTTCAAAGAGATATTTTCGATAATTTATGTACTTGGCTTAATAAAAACATTATTAGCAGCTTCAATTTGCTTTCAAAAAAAATACCATTTATTCCATATTCTGAGGCGAATTTTGCACCTCTTTTTAGAAATCCTTCAAAAATATGGGGTATTGGATTAAATTATCGAGATCATGCTGCAGATCTTGAAGAGTCCGTTCCCAGTAGATATCCTGCCAGTTTTATCAAAGGTAAGAATACCATTATTGGTTTCGGTGAAGCAATTAAAATACCTATTATCTCTGAACGTACCACTGGTGAAGCAGAACTAGGGATAGTTATTAAAACTACTTGCAAGAATGTTCCTCGGTCAGAATGGAAATCAGTTGTTGCAGGTTTCGTTCCTATTTTAGATATGACAGCGGAGGATATACTGAGACAAAATCCCAGATATCTCACACTCTGTAAGAATTTCGATACTTTTTTTAGTTTTGGCCCAATTTTAATCACACCGGATGAAATCGCTGATGTTTCACAAATTAAAGTGTCTACTGTAATAAATAGCCAAGTTTATGCCAACAATATCGTTGCAAACATGACATTTCCTCCGGATTATTTAGTTTCATTCCATAGTAAAGTTATGACTCTCTATCCAGGGGATATCATCTCTACTGGAACTCCACGTGCAGTCAAATTATCCCAAGGGGATATATTGGAAAGTCACGTTGATGGATTTCCGCCACTTGTAAACATTGTAGAAGATCTTAAAAATTTTTCATAATCTTGTAAATTTGAACAAGAACTCTTTTTTGTTGATTATTAGATAGCGAATCCCAATTCGAGGGTAGATTTGACCAAGTCACCTTGTAGAATTCGTATTCCATCCTTCTTTCATCTAAGGTTAAATTTTCTACTATTTCCTTGGATATTTCAAGTATATTCGATGGTTTCTCTGAAATATCGGATGTTTTAGATATATCGGATAATAATTCATGTATCACGTTACATGTAGAATTCATTTGGTTTAATTGCTTATGATCTTCCAAGATACAGTATATTAAGGGGAAAAATCGGCATTGTGCCGGCCGTGCTGTGTATACCTCACATAATTTAATTTTGGGATTATAAAACGGACATCCCTTCTGATTTGTCATCTGTAAGGCAAAAATTGGCAGAAAAATGGTTGTTCCAGTTGGTTCCAAATTATTATCCCGCACATGGTATTCGTATTCAACTATTTTCAAATATCTGTTGATGAATTTATTTTCTGAGTATCCTAAAAATATATTTAAGCGAAAAAAATCATTAGGATAAAGGAAAACATCTCCTGATTGTGTTGCACTGCAACAAGCTCCACAAAGAGCACATTTCTTGAGGTAATGATCTTGATTGAAATTAACAACCATTAATTTTGTTAAAAGTAGCGAAAAATATTTTATTTTCTATAAGCAGAAATTTGTTAATTTGAAAAATATTAAAATGAATCAGGATTATGCAAACTTCAAAATTTACTGGTTGTGCGAAAATTGCAATTATCGCCAATTTTCCTAATGAAATACGAGATAGGGCCAAAAGGTTCTTCCAACAAGTGTTTAAACCTTTTTCTGACAAATTAGAATGGGAATATATTTCGTATAGGGATTTATTAGATGAAAAAAATTTCAACAAAGCCAAAAAAAAAGATGCGCTTATTTTATCCAGTTCGGATTTTATTATCAGCGATCCTATTGTTCAGGAAAAAATGTTGGTTGAAATGTATCTGATTAGGCAGTTTAAAGGACCAATTTTTGGGATGTGTTTTGGACATCATTTATTAGAATTCATG
The DNA here is from genome assembly GCA_964426185.1 of uncultured archaeon. GTDB lineage: Archaea > Asgardarchaeota > Lokiarchaeia > Sigyniarchaeales > Promethearchaeaceae > Harpocratesius. The sequence continues at coordinate 3,763 of CAYRPF010000070.1, forward strand.
TACGGTGCTGATGTTACCGAGCAAATTCCGGTTGATTTTTTTAACAGCCAAGATTTAATTTCCATTGATTGGCAAAATAGCAGTAAATTGGAGGAAAAACACGAAAAAGACCATAAAAAACCATCATCAACCGATATAAAATTTTCTCCTAAAATTGAGGAAAATATTGGAAAAATTGTCAACCATCCATCAAAAATTGATTACATCCCTCTATTTCGCGATGATTTTTCAATTTATGATCTTGCTCCCCAAGCCAAAGTTTATGCCAAACAACATAAATCACTGCCAATCTATGGTGTAGATTTAGGTATGAATGAAAATTCACCCGAGATTGCCTTCGCAACAGCAGTAAATGTGCTCCAGAAATTTATTACTTATTTCTTCAAATAAGAAATTATTATTTTTTTATTGAAATTTATATCCAAAATTCTAATTTCTCTATTTTCCGATAGTATTGAACAATCTACAATACAATCAAGCAGCAAAGTATTGACGATTGCTTGGTGTTACAATGTAATAGCCGAATGGATTAATTTATGGGATGCAATCATGCCAACAATTCTTAGCACAATAAGAAATAAAAAATTTGCAAAAAAAAAAATAGTGATAATTCTAAATGATTTTTGACATATATGGATAGATGTTATTTAGAATTATTGCATGTAAAGTCCTCAAAACACTGTTTATGATACCATTTCTCCATTTGGGCATGGTAGAAGAGATATTCACCTTCAATTTGATGACATAGCACACATGGTTCTTGTTTCTTAACAATAATGTTGTTTTGGTTGTTATTTTGAGAGATCATATCTTCCATTCTTTAATCATCTCCATTTTAAAAATGTCGGTTATTGTTGGATAATCAAACAAATCACTGATAATTTCTATTAGATCGTACCCAAATAAAAGAATTTCGTTGCAAAAGAATTTAAGTCATGCAATTCTGAATGTTAGCAAGAAATTATGCAATCTCCGACAATAAAAATTTGTCTAATTTAATAATAGTGTTATAATGAGATCCTTTGATTAGAACAAGGCGTTTTAAAATGTTATTTGGAAATGAATTATATATTTCATATACTTGGTTGAAAAGAATAATGCGATCGGCGCTATCATGCTTAATGTTATGAAAAATTGAATTTTGTATATTGAAAAAATGAAATTTAGAAATTGAGAATAACATTTTTATAGGTGAAAAATATATATCGAATGAAATGGATTCCAGTAAAGGATTGAATAAGAAAGTATTCTATCTCGCAATTATTATATTGATTCCTTCATTTTTGCATAACCTTTATTTTGTAAAAGCAAATCCTGTTCCAACTGAACCTTATTTTGGTAAATTACTAGTTGGATTATTTAATAATGGAACAAATGTACAACATGTTCGTTCTAATGTTTCTATAGATGTATATGATTTTGAATCTAAGGGACATGGAGATTATTTACTTAGAAATCATAACAATACATTAGTTAATGTACCGATTTGTTTTGTTACTGGTCCGATTTTCTATGATTACGAAAATAAGAATATATCAGTAAAAGTAAATGGAACCCCAATCACAGGAAATTCTTACAATTTTTGGGAAATGTCTTGGTTTGAAATAAATAACACATTTGAAGAAGAGGATTTGCGAGAATATCTCCAAAGTATTGGGATGGATTATTTCGAAAAAGAAATAAAGGTTTTTACTATTGAGATTCCTGCTTCAAGTGATATTCTATTCTCTGTAGATTGGAATTTTATATCGGGAACCATTGTTAAAGATTATCCACTTGGATTTTTCAGCCCGACTAGGGAATTGCTCTATTATTATTATACAGGATATACTATTAATGGCGGTGAAAATTGGAACAATCAACCGATTCTTTCTGAAAAAATTTCGTTTTACTTTCATACAGATAAATTTTTTATTGGTGAACATAAAATTTTAACAAACATCTCTAAAGATCCTTGGAAAGAGTTTAAAATTGATAATTATCAAGCCCAATGGGAATTTCTAATTGAAAATGGAGAAATAGAGACAAATTTGCAATCTGAAAATGGAATTCCTACATATGAATTGGAATATTTCGATATTTTTGATGATATTTACATTAATATTTTTAATGTCAAATCTAATACTGTTCTATCCATTACGGGTTATTTCCTTATAGGAATTTTGGGCGCAGGAATGGTACTTATTATCATCATAATAAAAAATAAGAAATTTTCAAAAGAAAAATAATTAACAATTAAGAAGATGGAAAGAAAACACGACGACAAAAAACATTTAATTCATCAAAATACTCTTCTGTGAAAGTATGTATGGTGTTATGATGAGCCCCTTTAATAGGAACAAGGCGTTTAAATATGTTATTTGGAAGTGTTTTATATATTTCTTGCGCTTGGTTGAAAGGAATAATGCGATCAGCGGTTCCATGAAGAATCAAAGTGGGTTTCTCGATTTTTGCTAATCTAGGTTTTGCTGTATAAGGTAATAAATCTTCATGTGAAATACCCGATAGATTTATCCCAAAAATTGTTTGAAAGAGCGTATAAGAATCTGCAAATCCTGAATCAAAAATAATTCCCAGTATGTTGTCAAATCTATGAGCTCCAATTTCTGCGGCACAAATACTTCCTAAAGATCTTCCTAAAACAAATATTTTTGTTGAGAAGTTTTTTTCTTCCAAGAAGACAGTAAATTTATTAAAAATTTGAACTGCATCCGTAATTAAATTAAGATAATTTAGTGTTCCAGTGCTCCATCCATACCCCCTGAAATCAATCACTCCCACATTTACCCCGCAGCTCAAATATTCTTCTATCCCCATGCTATAATCACAAGCAATTTCCCCGTTTCCGTGAAAGATAAGCATGGTGGGATTTTCCGATTCATTTCCAAAAAATAGTCCGCCAATTGAAATACCTGAATTGATGACAAAATTAAGAATTTCAGCATTGAATTCCTCTGAACTTGGTTCAGCCATTTGTCGCGGATGAAATAAGCGTTCGGAAACGAAAGAACTGCATAAATAATCTTCTAACGAAAAATTCATTGTTATAAATTTAATATTGTGTAAGAAAATAAAAATTTTGAATTGTATAAATAAGTATAAATGATCTTTTGACCAAAATTATATGTGAAGTAAAATCTCAGAACTAAGGTATGTCTTCTACACAAATTTATGCAGATGTCTGCATTTTCTAGTATTTTATCATTATTTGGTGATTTATGGAAATACAATTACTAAAACGGGGAATATCTAATGTTTCAATTAAATGAAAATAAACGAGAGAAAAAATGGGGTTTTATATTCATGGGAATTTATATATCCATCTTTCTTTTTTATCTCTTTTTCGATGGCTGGCATTTTGAATGGCTTCATTATGGATACAAAGGAGAAAATCAGCACTTTGATTTCAATATTTTTGGGGATATGAAATGGGATATTATCAACGGTGAAAGAATTTACTATTCGACAAATAATCTGCATAATTTAGTATATATATGCTATTGGACAGGTACAATTTCGTATCTGGCTCTAATTACTGGAAATAAATGGTTAAGACAAGGTTCAGTGGCAACAATGGCATTCCCTGTCATTTCAGCATTCAGTACTATTAATCCATTTGTGGCTTCTGATATTTTTACTACGGATATATTCTATTATCACTCGTATATTCTTCAAATTGTTTATGATATAAATCATATTTGCGGAATTATCATGGGTGTTTATAACTACAACATTTTAAATAAAAGCAATGAGAATATAGATTTTAAAAAAATTACTCCAACAATTTTGTTTACTTGGCTGCTTTTTATTCTAGCGCGGGTGTTTCTGCAGAAATGGCCATTTTGGGAACATGATCATGAATTAGGGATGATTTCTACTAACCAAATAAACAATATGCCCTTTGTTTTTTACGGATTAGAATATATTATTGTAATAGCACTATTGTACTTAATCAATGGGCTTCTTTATTGGCTAGCTCCGAAAATTAAACGGAGTTGGGCACAAACTATGATTCCATTCTTGGTATTTGCGGTTTTAACCATTATTCTTGTTCAAGTTGGTTTAATAGAACTTCAAGAAATACCATATACTGCATTTGTTCAAAATTAGGTGTAAATATTTTTTTGTAATATTAATATGTCCAATGAAAGCACAATTTTAATAATTTCAACATCTAATTACATTTAGTTAAGAAAAAATGTTTTGTAATAGTGAGAATTAACAGTGAGCAGCACACCTTCAAACGATGAAAAAAATGAACTTCGCGTCTTTCAATTAAATGATGAAAAAGCAACATTTGAAGAATTAGAACTCGAATCAAATGCAAAAATAACAGAGTTGCTAAAATCTGACATAATTCTATACTTTATCAAACCTAAAACCTTTCGTTCTTATATTTGGACTGGAGCTCAAGCTAGTACTCGAATGAAATTCATAGCTGCCAATGCAGCTACTAGAGTCAGAGATAAAGTCGGGCCTGCAATCAAAATCTCTACCGTGGAAGAAGATGAAGAGCCAATGGCATTTAAGATATTTTTAGGTTTGGAAGAACCCGTGAAATATGATGAAACACAAACCGGACCAGCATATGAAGGCCGGACAGAAGATGAAGGTTTACTGGAAGAAATGTCTTTGGAAAAAATTGTGCTCACTTTGGAAAAATTAGGCACTCCAGAAGATGCTGTACGTGAGATGGTTCTAGTAGGGAATGATATTTACGGCTATCATGAAAATTACAAAAAATATTTTGGTGAAATCATTAAAGAACGAAAGTTATATCCTTTGGAAGAAAAAGTCCCTGATGGAATGTATAAACAAGAAAATCTTTATCCCCGGTTTTTGATAAGTCACAATCGAGTAGTTTTAGTGGAATTTTTCCGCAAAATAACACCAGAAGAACAAGAACAAAATGAACGTGAAGCCGAAAAACTGACAGAACTCGCTCAAGCAGCTAAACCTTTCTCAGAATCAAGCCCTGATTCTAATACAGAACAAGAAATATAGTGATAAATTATGTCTCCCGTTCCAACTAGAAAAACTCGAAGATCTAACAGAAATCAAAGCCGTATTGCAAAAAAGCAATGGATCGCATATAGTATCATTTTAGTTGTCTTGATTTCAGTTATTATTACGATTGCATTAGCTGGACATCATTAATCCACTGATCTACAGAAATTTTTTACTGCTTCAAGACCTTTTGTGATGATTTTTTGTTCTTCAAGTGGAAATCTGGCCTTATCCAAGCGCAATTCCACCAAATTTTCTAGTAAATGTAAGTTTTGCAGATGCTTAATAGGATTTTGCCGAAGATCTAAGATTTTTAAATTAGGTAGATTTAATCGGGGAATTTCACAGATCATGTTATGAAATAAGTTTAAAATTTCCAACTCCTTCAAATTTTCCAGATTTTCCCATGATGAAAGGTGGTTATGGGATAAATCCAGTGATTTTAGATGAGTTAACTTGGTGATCGGTCCCAAAACTGCGTTAGTTAAACGATTATCTTGTAGATTCAATGCTATTAAATTAGTACACCTTTCTAGATTTCGCAATTTTTTTAGTTGATTAGCGGGCAGCTGTAATTTTGTGAGAAATGGTAAATCTTTTAACTGTCGGGGAATAATAACTATTCCGGCCGAGATTAACTGTACTTCTTTAACATGCCCATTAGCAATCGTGAAATTAAAACCAAAATTTTGTTCAATCGATTCCATAATACTTTTTATTACCCTTACTTCTGAAGGAAATCGAATTTGACGCAAAGTGCGTTCTGGATTATTAAACATTATTAAGCATGATCTATGCGTTCTGGATTATTAAACATTATTGGTTATGTTTATCAAAACACACTAAAGGAGGAAAAGATAACTTCCTTTGATAATAAAAAAAGTGATGCTAATGGAGGAAATAATAAGAATTCAAAAGATGGTCAAATCTAAAATCGTGGCCACTATTGGGCCTGCTACTTCATCTGTGGAAAAATTAAAAGAACTTGCACAAGCTGGTGTGGATGTCTTTCGGCTGAATTTTTCGCATGCTTCTAAAGAAGGAACTGAGATGCAAGAATTATTTGAATGTATCCGTCAAAATACTCCCGAAATTGCCATTCTTTGCGATATTCAAGGTCCGAAAATTCGAATTGGAAAAATGGCTGAACCTGTAATTCTCAAATACAGCGAAAAATTCTATCTTTATGAAGAAGATCGAATTGGTGATCAAAACGGTGCCAGTATATCGTATAAGGGCTTTTATAATGATGTAAATGAAGGCGACTCTATTTTTATCAATGATGGCTTGGTACGTTTACAAGTGAAGACAAAAGATCCAAAAAAGCGTAAAATCGAATGTGTAGTGGTTGCTGGGGGGCCTATTTCATCAAAAAAAGGCGTAAATATTCCTAGCGGTAATTTAAGTACCCAAAATCCCACAGAAAAAGATATTCATGATTTAAAACTTATTGCGAAATTAAACCCCGAATATCTTGCAGCTTCATTTATTGCCAATGCTAAAGAAGTTAAGAAAATTCGGGCAATTCTAAATAATGCAGGTGCTTCACGCATTAAAATTATATCAAAGATTGAACGACCTATAGCGATCACCAATTTTGATGAGATATTAGAGGTGTCTAATGGAATTATGGTAGCACGAGGGGACTTGGGTGTTGAAATTCCCGCGGAAGAAGTACCAATTCGGCAGAAGGAAATGATTCTAAAATGTAATCGTGCAGGAAAACCGGTTATTGTGGCAACCCAAATGCTCGAATCTATGATCAATAATCCTGTTCCGACCCGTGCTGAAGTTAATGATGTGTTTAACGCTGTCTATGACCGTTCTGATGCCGTCATGCTTTCGGGAGAAACCTCTATAGGTAAATTTCCAATAAAGGCCGTGCGCTATATGGATCGAATAATTGCCAAGGCTGAAGAGCATATTCCAGATATTGATCCCCGCTCTACCGACTCAGATGAACCGGATATGTATGAAGCTGTGGGCCACGCCGTTTATGAACTCGCCCGGGTCTTTAGGAATGTAAATTTTCGGGGTAAAATTATCATGTTCACCCGTGGCGGTAAATCACCCCGAAAGGCGGCGAAATACCGACCAGAATTCCCTATATATGCAATCACACATAATCCCCGCACAGCACGCCAATTAAATCTAGTTTGGGGCGTCCAATCAGTTTTTATACCCACACTAAAGATGGAAGATTGGGACTCCGAAGAAATCATGCAGTACGGCATTCAAAAATTGGTGGAATGGGGTATCTTGGAGATGAAAGAGCATGTGATATGCACTGTTCCTTCCCGAATAAGTCCCGGAAAATGCAGCGTGATTGGTTTGTATTATGTTGAAGATATTTTGAATAAAATTAAGTTAAAACCTTCACATTATTCCCCCGAATGGAATTAATAAAAATGAAAATATTTTTACCATTTCAGTGTAATACTATATTTAAACAATTATTTTTAAAAAGAACATTGTGATTATTATGGTAGAAAAAGTATGTGATGTATGTGGCGGAAAAAGTTTTAGAGTCGCTCATGATGAATGGATGAAACGTACATTCAGATTTGTTGAAACAGGTACGCTCAATATGTGTGATGGCTGTGGAGCTAAATATTTAGTTTGTCCAAAATGTGGTGCATTAATGACTAGAGTTCATCCCGCATTAGAAAAATGGGAAGTTAAAGATACCTGTTCAAACTGCGGTTATGTTGATAAGGAAATAAAAGCATGGGATGGTGTGAGCGCCCGGTAAAATTTTTCTTAGATTTTCTATACATCAGCTGCAATATCCAATTATTTTTTTTGAATTTTTTGAATTGTTAAATGATATTTCTTTTTGCCCAGAGGTGAAAAACCTCCCTAAAAATAGAAAAATCTTTCTTAAGCCTTATCCTAAAGTTTAAAAAATTGAAATGTTATGAGACATTGAAATGTTTTCTTTTTAAATGGCGCTAATGTTATAAGGAGAAGCGAGAAATTTATATCAATTGCTAAAAAAAATGTAGTTGAAAAAATATGTCAGAGATAAATAATGAAAATTATGAGAATAACATAGAAGATATGCCTTATAAGGAGAATCCTTGGTATATTAAGGCCAGTTATGGCTCCAGAGAAATGTTTGGACAGTGGATAACAATTGTATTCGGTTCTTTTGGAATTTTTTTCTACAAACAAGTTATCGGCTTAGATGTGGGTTTGACGACCGCTGCTTTTATTATTTGGAGTATATGGAATGCGGTGAATGATCCTTTAACTGGTTATTTAATGGAAAAGCTTCACATGCCTTGGGAGAAGAAAAAAGGGTTCCGGCGTTTTCCGTGGATAGTTCTTGGTGCGATACCTTGGTTATTTTCATATCTTATGATATATTTAGTGCCGTTAAATTGGGATCCTGTAATTGATCGATGGAAAATTTTCATTTGGTTGTTGGTATCTCTTTGTTTATATGATTTATTTTACACATTATATGATGTAAATGCAATATCACTTTATCCAATCAAATTCCAATCTCAAAAAGAACGTCGTAGCGCACAAATGTTTGGAACACTTTTAGGTATTTTAGGATTATCGTTAGGATTTACCATTCCAACTGCATTTATGGGTGAAGGTGCCAAAACCTATCAAACTGCCGCTTGGGTGAGTGTTATAGGAGGCGTTATTCTCTTTAGTTTCATGCTGCCTGGAGTATTTGAAGATAAAAGATTGAGGTTACTTAATTTACAACGTTCAAAACATATTTCCAGTGAAGTACCACAGAATTTTCTGAAAAGCGCAAGAGAAGTTTTTTCCAACAGACGATTTGTTATGAAAGTAATATTCTTTTTCGGATATCAAGCGTCGGTGGCTCTTATTAATGGCTCGGCAGCTTTTATTGTTGCTTTTATTATTCGAAAAGATATGTTTGTGGTGTTAATGGCGGCTATGTTGGGAGGCGCATTACTTTCTGTGCCTCTTTGGTTATACATCGGAAATAAATTGAATGATAACAAAAAAACCAGTATATTAGGAGCAATATGCATGATTCTTTCTTATATTCCTATGATTTTCGTTACAACTCCGATTGGTTGGATTTTAGCCTTGTTTTTATTTGGAGCAGGATTAGGTGGACAATGGTTCATGGATCCGCCAACAATGGGAGATGTTTTAGATGATATTGCCGTAAAAACCGGAAAAAGACAGCAATCGATCTATTATGGTTATCAGTCTTTTATTATCCGCTTTGGTGAAGCATTTAAGGCAATTACCATTGGTTTAGCTCATTACTTTACCCATCTTCCTTCAGGGGTTGAAACCTACGATGAATTAGTGGCAAACACGGACAATGTTTCTTTGGCAATTTTTGGAATTCGTATTCACACTGCTATAGTGCCCATGATCTTAGTAATTATTGCAACTTTTCTTTTCTGGAAGTACTATGATTTAACTCCTGAAGTGGTTGCAGAAAATAAGAAAAAGCTGGCAGAAATGAATCTGTAAGGAATTTTTTCATGAAATCAAATTTTATCATTTTTTCATGTCCAACTCAGCAATTCTCAGAAAATGCCATAACTCACTATGAGAAAGATTTAAGCGGGATGATAGAATTTTTTTTAAGATATGATATATTTAAAGATATTTAGTAAATTCCAAGATAAGGAGGAATATATTTTATTAACTGACAGATTCTTCTTTGATAATAAGGCAAAATCGAGTCTTTGGTATCGTTTCATTTTTAAATTGTGGCCCAAAGCAGAGAGAGCTTTAGATCAAACAATTTCCAAATTTAATCACCAATATCATGAGAAATTTTTATCATTTCATAATTTTCCTTCTTATCTTATGAGATCTGAGTTAACTGAACTTAGAAAATTGCTGAAAAATTTTAAAAAATCCTTGAGATGGAAAAGATTGATATTTCCTTCTATTTTTAAAGCAATATATCTCACCTTGGATCAAGAATTGAAGTTTCTACAGCAATATTCTCAAAATTATTTGATTTTCCAAAAACAAAAAAATCAAGATTTTTTTTCAAGCTTAAACGATGAGCAAATAAATGCAATCTTGATCAATGAAAAAGAAAATATTCTGGTAGCGGGACCTGGCTCAGGAAAAACTCGGGTGATCATGGATAGGGTTGGATTTTATTCCTTAAAACAAGA
>CAYRPF010000070.1:14007-17294 GCA_964426185.1 uncultured archaeon
AAGAGAAATATGGTCTCAATCAAGTCGAAATTCGGACTTTCCATAGTTTAGCTATGAAAATCGTTCAACTTGCAAGTAAATTTAATGATCAAAAAATTTTGGTGGAATCTAATGCAGAACAAGCGATAAAGACGATAATTTCTCGATATTTAGAAAAATCCACGGATTTTTTTATTCAATACCATTCTTTTTTCTCTAATTATCTCCAAAAGAAGGATTTTGGGAGATATCATCAAAAAAATCAAAAAATTCTTGAGAGTAAACATCAACAAAATTATTTTACGCTTGAAGGGGAAATGGTAAAAAGTATTGCCGAATGTGAAATAGCGAATTTTTTCATTAAGCATGATGTTCGATTTGATTATGAAACCTTAGTTACATGGTGTGATCCAGATGAAGAAGGCCGAGAATATCATCCTGATTTTTATTTACCTGATTATGATATCTATCTTGAACATTGGGCGTTCCAACCGGGAAAAAGTCCACCAGATTGGTTTGAAGATGATGAAAATATTTATGAACAAGAGCGTAATTGGAAAATCTCTCAATTTAAAAAACACGGTAAAATTCTCTGGCATACTTTTTATGAACAATGGAAATCTGGAATGTTAGAGGAAATATTGATAGAATATTGTAATAATTTTCAAGTGGAGCTCAAACCTTTGAATCGTCTCCAGTTAATGAAAAAAATAGGGATAGGAACTCAAAATCTCCACCTTCTATCCGATATGATTTCATCTTACATTGTTGCAGCAAAAAACAGTGGATATACATTTGAAATGTTTAAGGAAAAGGTGCAAAAATCTGAACGAGTTATTTCTTCTTATGATTATTTCTTCTTTCAATTGATGATACCTATCTTTGAGGAATATCAGAGTTATCTTCAGCAAAATTCGAAAATCGACTTTAATGATATGGTGAATAATGCTATTAAATATCTTGACAATATTCTTCTAGTAGATGCGATAAAACCTAAAATTTACTATGATATGGTGTTTGTTGACGAATTTCAAGATATATCCCCCCAAAGGTTTAAACTTCTTAAAAAAATTTTGGAACTAAACATCCAAGCCAGGTTATTTTGTGTAGGTGACGATTGGCAAGCTATTTACGGCTTTGCAGGTGCTACGAATAAATATATGATTGATATTCAAAGGTATTTTAACGATTGTTCTTTAAATTTTCTAACTCGAAATTATCGCAATTCAAGTATTATATTAGATTATAGTTCAGAAATCATTAAATTGTCTAAAAATTTTATCAAAAAGCAGTTTTCACCTTTAAATCAAGGTAATATTAACGATGTAGTCATACAAACAATTTCTGCCCTAAACGAAGAATGGTTCGAAGTATACCAAAACAAAAAAGTATATGAATTACTGATAAGCCTAATTAAAGACAAGAAGGTTGAACCTTCCGAGATAATGGTTTTATCTCGTTATAATTTTACCTTCAATAAATTAAAAGAAATGATTCTGGAAAGAAATGAAATTCCGATCGCCCTCATTAAATACGGTAAAATGGTGAAACCGGGCGTAAGGTTCTATACACTTCATAAAAGTAAAGGTTTAGAAGCAGATTATGTCTTGATCTTAAATGTCTATGATGGAGATTATGGATTTCCTTCAAAAATGGAATCTAAAGTTAATTATCAGTTTTTAAATCCTCTTTTAACTGAAAAATTTGAGGAAGAAACAAGACTTGGTTTTGTGGGATTAACTAGAGCTAGAAAAAAGATTTTTCTGTTTACGTGGGAATCACATGAATCGGAATTCATCCTTTATGACTTCTTTTTTCAAGCAAAAATGGGAAAAGCTATGAAAATTGAAAATCCCTTTCGAGCTGAGATTGTAAAACGTACAGAAAAAGCGGTTTTATGTTCTTTTATCGATATTCCCACAACGCCAAGCATTTGGTTTCCTTTTAGCACCCTAAAAAAAATAACACAACTCGATAGTGAGAATTTTTATGAAATTAATGCTGATCAGTGGATTATCGATAAAAAAAATCAAGAATTATTCGATAGATTTAGATAGAATCATTATTAGTCGTAGAAAACCATCAATTTTTAAGCGAACTTCTCATCATAGTAAATTCGGGTCGCAATAAAACCATTTATAGGATAACCTATCAAGATGTAGAATAATTGAAATAGAATTTCTAACGCTCTGATAAATTCATGCCCAGCAGATTCTGCAGGAAGAATATGATATTCCAAAAAGAATAGAATGACCATCGGTAAAATAAAAATGACATAAAAAAGAAGAAATGACCAAATTACCCGCAATGTTTGGTGTCGAAAAACTTGAAAATTATCTTTAATTGCAGAAATGATGTTCTTGGAATAAACTAACGCTGGACTGGCTTCAACTAAAAGAATAAACCATATAAGAGAGCAAATTCGGGCAATTATTGCCAAGGGAAAATTCAATACTTCTTGACCTGTGTAACGAACTAAGTAATTAAAGATATTGACAAGGATTGAAAGTATGAAGAATTTTCCCCAATAAAGCGCTATGTATCCCACGAAATTTTGTATTTGAGTAAAACCATCCCCTGAACCTAAAATATCCCGAACCATCCCCATGATTGCTCCAAAAAATCCAAATAAAATTCCTTGAGCTGGAAATTTAAGGAGATTGTAAATTATAATTTGATTGATTTGTGAAAATTGGTCCCACGAAATCAAGGGAAAAATAAACGATTCTATCAGAAAATCAACTACATAAAACAATCCAGACCCAATTATTCCCACTGTTAATAAAGGAACAATATTTTCCTTAAAAAGAAGTAAACTTAAATGATAATCCGCCCGAATTTGAGCCAAAGAATTTCGAGATTTGTGTGCAGTAGGGGTCGGGTGTTCCATGTGAATACGTGTCTAGTTTAGTTACCTCCTAATAAATATATTGCGCTTTTTCCAAAGAGAGAAAGGTGGAAAGATCAAATTTTGTAAAAAGGCTCAGTTTATTCTCGAATTTCTCATCATGTAAAGATCAGTGTGAGTTTTTTCATCATTGCCTAAATTAATAATAGAAACAAAAGAAAAAATATTTTCTCAGAATTAAGATTTAATCTCTACGAATTTTGTGATAATTTCTCAGAATCATCATCACTGTAATGATTGCCGCTAAACACCCAATTGAGAAAATAAATGGAATTGATTTTCCAGGAGAACTATCATCAGAAGATGTAGAAGAATCATCCGTTGATGTATCATCTGATGTAGGATTAAGTAAATTCAAGAATATTACTGGAGTTTGACCAGAAACCACAAAACTTACATG
>CAYRPF010000071.1:0-15906 GCA_964426185.1 uncultured archaeon
AAATTTTGAGGGTTAGAAATGAATGGTTTTACCATTCATAAGGAATTTTTTCTATTTTTTTATTGGGATTTGTATAATTGGATAATTTCTTGAGTCGTAGTTATCTCATACGGTGATTTATCTTCTCTCAATCGTTGAAAAACGGGAAAACGTAAACCATATCCATTTTTATCCGTGGGAGTTGTTCCTGCATCTGCTTTATTGCTGATGGTTAATTCATCACCCATGATTTCTATGACTATTTCAGGTTTCAGCCAAATATCCGGATTATCTGAACATATCACATCATTTGGTTTTTTTTTTAACTCTAAAGTTTTAAAACGTTCAGTTAAGGTATTCAGCATTTCATCTGAAAAACCTGAGCCTATCCGAGTGAGAAATTCGAATTTTCCAGTTTGATCATTATAAACCGCCCCAAAAAACGGACTTAAAAATCCTTTTCGTTTGCCCATACCCCAAGATGCACCGATTATCACCACATCTATAGTATCCTTCATTTTTGCCCCTTCTATCCCTTTCATTTTAATCCAGAGAAAACCCCTATTTCCAGCACGATAAATAGAATCTTCACCGATTTTTTTTGTCATTATTCCTTCTGCACCTTGTGCGCGGGCTTCTTTGAAAAATTCCACCATTTCATCTATGGAATGAAGAATTTTTCCTTGGGATAACCGCAAATGGTCAGAAGATTGAAAGATATCTTGAAGAAGCTTGCGTCTTTGCTCAAAAGGAAGGAACATTACATTCCCAGAAGGTTCAATATTAAGTAATTTTGATTGAACATATAGAATATCAAAACAGAATAGGCAGACAGGGACATCTTGAATAATTTGGGCAATATCATATTTCCGTCGACGAGTGCTTAAAACTTGAAAAGGCAACATTCTTTCAAGGAATTTATCCATTGCAACGATTTCACCTTCAAAAATCGCAGTCTCTGCCTTCACATTCTGCTGCACTGTTTTAATCACATCGGGATATTGCTCAGAAATTGATTTTAATTGACGAGAAAAGAGAATCACAGAATTACCACTTTTATGAACTTGCACGCGTTCTCCATCATATTTATATTCTCCAAAAAAATCCCCACCGCCCAATTTCTGTTGAATTTGAAAATATTGAATTCGGGATGCTAGCATCATTCGAATTGGGATTCCTACTTGAACATCTATTTCTTTAATTCCGTCTAAGCCCTTTTTTGCCAATACTGCCGCAATTTCTCCCAAATCTGGATGAATATTATAGGCATAAAGAATTTCTTCCCGATTTTCTTTATTCCCAGTAAATGTAATTGCTAACGCATCTAATATTGTCATTTCGGCCAGCCCTATACGTAATGTACCTAAAATTATATTAATGATATATTTGACACTTACAGGACGACATAATCGGATTAGCCCAAGAATAATGTTTATTTTATTATCTTGTGAACCTTCACCTGATGTTCGAGAAAGGCGTTCCAACTCATGATAGAGGTGGGAAATCTCTAATACTCGGGATTTTTTGGATGAAGATGGAGTGAATGCATCTAAAGAAAAGCTTACTTTTTTTTGTTCCCTTCGTTCCAAAATTATCTGAAAAGCTTCACCGACATCACCTTTTTTTCGGATTAATTCTTGAATTGAAGATTCAGGTCGTCCGGTAAATTTAACAAGGGATTGAACCACCATTTTTTCCGCCACACCAAATTTTGGCCAATCTTCAATCTCCGATCCCAATCTGCCTTGAGTTAAATAGATAATTTTCGATAAATCGGATATATTTTCAAGCTTTTTACATTCTTCAAATAATTCCGCTAAGATATCTGTGATTTCTAATCTTTTTGAAGTTGCGGCAATACGTTCGTAATAAGAAACGAGGTCATTAAAATCCATTGCGATATTTAATGATACTTACCGAATATTAAAAATATATGCTCTAGAGAGAACGATTATTTTTTTGATCCTTGAACTTTGGTGATCAATATTCGATTATCATGAAACAAAATCCATCTAATTCGATCACCATCTTTTAAGTTCAAGGCATCTACAATTTGCTTAGGAACGGTTGTTCTCCTTCTGCTTTCCCGGATAGTTAATGAGGTTTCACTGATAAATGTAACTTCATCGATATCGATTTTAGTCATAGCTGACTAAATCATGGATAATATATAAATATTGGTATTGCACCAATAAATTTTGATGTAATCTTAATCAAGTTACAAATAAATTGGGACCAGAGTCCCAAAACAATTGCAAGATTTTAAAATGGATTGAAACCAATATAAACCAATATACATTGGTTTCTCTGAAATCTTTGGTCTTTTTGAAATCTCTCGTATCTTAAAAAAATGTCTTATGGAAATGAACATGAATTTCTGGTTGATATTTGCCTTACTATTCTTATTTGGCATGTTTATAGGCGTAATTGCTACTATCGGAGGAATTGGTGGCGGACCAATAGTAATGCCCCTATTTCTACTTATTTTTCAAATTACCCCAGAAATTGCGAAAGGAACATCCATTTTTATTATCTTCATTTCAACTGGAATTGCCACCATCACCCACTATCGCGCAGGAAAAATTCATTTACCATCTCTTCTAATTATTGCGGCTGTGGGAAGCGCGGGGAGTATTACTTATTTCTTGATTTATCCATGGTTGAATATTTCACTTAACATTTTTTATCTTTTATTCGGAATCTTTGAACTGTTTATTGCCAGCCGGTATATTTGGAAAGAATTCCGCTTGCTATCATCACACAAATTTAAAAGACGGAAAAATGAATTAAAATGTGCATCTTCATCCACCTCAGCTTCATCTTCATCATCTTTATCTTTCTCAATTATTTCTCCCGATTTATGCATAGATAAAAATTCAATCTCCCAAAATGCAAATTTAAAGGATCACTTAAGGCTTTTTTCTTCAAAATCGAAAAACCGAAATATATTGACAACCCCATTCTTTTTCCTCGCAGGTTTTGCATCATCTTTCTTAGGAATCGGTGGTGGTCCAATAAATACACCTGTTTTATATGAAATCATCAAGCTACCTATTTATAATGCTACTGCAGCTTCAACCACTATAATATTCTTCAATTCGATGATAAATGTTATTTTATATGCATTGCATGGTGAAATAAACTGGATTTTTGCTTTATGGATGGGAGGAGGAATGATGATCGGCTCTTTTATAGGAGCAAAGTTTGCTTCCAAAATACCTCGAACTTGGATTCTTCTGTCATTATCAGTACTTATGGCATTTGCTGGTTTAAAATTAATATTTAGCGAGATTTAGAAAAAAAATATAAACCTTATTTACACTTTCCTAGCAACCACACTATTTTAGGTATTCTTCAATTTTTTGATCAATTGCTGCCTTCTTATCATCGGAAACCTCAGCAAAACTATCTTTAAGAAAAGAAATTTCCCCACCATTTACTTTAAAAGTGCAGATTTTTCCATCCATATGCTCAAGGGCTAAAGCCCCATCGGGTTTTACCGAAATCCAAAGGTCTTTATACTGTGTGGATACTGCCATAATGACCGCACCTTGTATCAATACATCCGATAAACCCTTAGGTATTGCTGGGACAGATTCTTTCTCCACATGCTTTAAAACAGGGCGTTCTTCCACCAACTTGGCAGAATGGGATGGTTGTGAAGATTTTATTTCTTTTGGCGGCACAGAAGTTGAAGATTCATCTGACGGCTTAGGAGATGATTCCTTTTCTGAAGGGGTTTTTACTGCTGGTGTTTTTACACTACCCGAATCAGATTTGATATATACTAAATTTCCAATGGGTTCATAAGATGCTTCAAGAACTGGTTCGAATTTTTGATATAACTCAGTGGTTACTGGTTCTAAACCAACTTTCCTGGCGTCAATTTCGATGATTTTATTTAAATCTCGTCCAATAATTGCATTTCCCGCTTGATAACCATGACCTTTTAGGGATTCCGCTTGTCTTAAAGCAGTCCTTCTAGCAACTAATCCACGTAACTTTCCATGCCAAAGCCAAACAGTCTGAGCTTCCTCGTCCATAATGATGATGCTTCTTTCTGGAGTTAAATTTGCTTTATTAAATTCAATGGGCTCAACTATTCCTCCAGAGCCTACGTTAAACATCATGAAAAAGTTTTTTCCTTTAATCTTTATCAACTCTTTTTTGTTAAGATAAGAATATCTGGATTGTGTTAATGTATAACTATTTTTTCAATTCCATAAAAAAGATTTCTATCGGAATTGTCACTCTATTATGATTAGGATATCTATACCTTAAAATGATTTGAATTAAATATTGATAAATGATTAAAGAAATGGATGTTCTGAAGTGTGTGGGCTCCAGAACAAGAGGATATGTATGTGAAAAAAGTAGTAAAAAAGGAGGATGTGTGTTAATATACCAACATTCTGAATACTTAAAAAGCAATTCACCAATTTGGTTTATTGATTTAATTGATGAATAATAAAAATCCTACGAATCAACCATTTTTTATCGGTTTAGATAGTAGTTCTCTTATTTTTTCATCAATTCTATGATGGCATCTTCCAATCCTTGTATAGTCATGGGAAACATGGGAAATACGGCGGAGATCATCCGTCGAGATTGCGCAATCCAAGGCCCTTCTAATTCAGGATTAAGCCAAACTGAATGAGGAAAATGTTTCTTGAATTTTTTCAACCAAACTATTCCAGGTGTTTCGTTTTGCTGATAATAATCTATTGCACCATGCCTCATGGTTAATTCATAAGGAGCCATAGCCGCATCTCCTACTAAAACCACCCGATAATCAGAATCATATTTCTTGAACAGATATTCTAGTGAAATTTTCTCACCTTCCCACAATTCAGCATCTTTATACACATATTCATACAAGCAATTATGAAAATAAAAATAACAAAAATTTTTAAAATGGTTTGCCTTACTGGCAGCAGAAAATAATTGTTCTACCATTTCGGTAAATGGCGTCATACTTCCACCAACATCCATCAGTAGCATAAGCTTCAAATTGTTCTTTTTGCGCTTTTCCCATACTAATTCGATCTCACCGGCATTCTGACAAGTAAGTCTGATAGATTCGGGTAGATTTAGTTCGGTTTGAGCCCCAATCTTACCTAATTTTCGTAATTTTCGAAGTGCAATTTGAATTTGTCGAACATCGAGGATTCTATCTGATCGGTAATTGCGAAAAGAACGCTTTTGAGCCACTTGAATAGCAGATCTTCCCCCTGAAAATCCCCCTACACGAATTCCACCTGGATGCATACCCCCCCACCCAAATGGAGATCGACCTTTAGTTCCTATCCAAAAATCACCCCCATTATGAGCTTCGGTTTGCTGATTTATTCGTTGGGTAAATTTTTGTTGAATCTCTTGCCATTCGATCAAAGAAATTTCATCCAATTCTTTTTGATCAGGTTTAAAACGCGCCAATAATTCATCCAAGGGGAGATTCAACCAATCGAGTATTTCCTTTCGAATATCTACCGGAACTGAAATATTTTTAAAATATTGTAAAAAAGCAGCATCATAGTCATCATATAAACTCTCATCTTTTACTAACAAAGCACGGGTAATAAAATAAAATTCTCGAATAGAAGTAATATAACCTTGAGAAAGAACATCTATTAGATCGAGGAATTCAGTGGGGGATGGAAATATTCGATATTCCCTTAATAAATAAAAAAAATCCACAAACATAATTTCATTGCACCACCCGATTTTTTACCCTTACAAAAATGATTTTTTATTGTTTATTAACGAAATTTAATAGATAGGATTTATATTTCTGTAGATAACTCAAATCAGCATCTTTTTTAATTAAAGCACCAATAAATGGAATTTTTTCTGTCAGAACCTCGAGTGAAAGACCTGCTTTAAGAAGAACCCCTATCCAATCTATTAATTCAGAGGTACTTGGCTTTTTCCTTAATTGATTGATTTTTCTGAGGGAATAAAAATGTGTTAAACAGATTTCAATCAATTGGGTTTCAAGTTGAGGATAATGAACTTGAACGATTTCGCGCATTAATTCTGGGGTCGGAAAATTGATAAAATGAAATACACACCTGCGCAAGAATGCATTTGGTAATTCTTTTTCATTATTAGATGTTATAATTACAATAGGTCGATGTTTTGCTTTTATTGTTTTATCTAATTCAGGTATATAGAATTCCATTATATCCAATTCTTGGAGTAAATCATTCGGAAATTCGATGTCGGCTTTATCGATTTCATCAATCAATAGCACAACTTGTTCTTCAGAGGTGAAAGCTTGACCTATTTTACCCAATCGGATATAATCTTCAATATTATCCACATTTCGTGTTTTGGAACCAAAACGAGAATCATTTAACCGTTGAACTGTATCATATATATACAATCCGTCAACTGCTTTTGTGGTGGATTTTATGTTCCAAACGATAAGTTGCTTGTGTAATGCACTTGCAATGGCATGAGCTAATAGTGTTTTTCCCGTACCGGGTTCTCCCTTAACCAACAAAGGTCGCTGAAGTGCAATAGCGACGTTGACAATATCCCGTAACTCTGAGCTAACAATATACTTTTTTGCTCCATGAAATTGATCAAAATTCATACTGCATTGGTAGAAAGTAGAACCCAACATAAAAGATTAGGCATTTTGAAGAAAATACAGAGGAAAAGGGAAATCAATCAGAAAAAACTTTGGAATATTCTTCCACTGTAGGCATCCGAGAACCTGCCACTTGTTTAAACCCCTTATGATTAATTTTTAGTTGTTTATTCACAATAGGACGATAATATGGAACTAACTGCTGAAAATATTCAGGCACTTTTTGCAAAACAGAATAATAATTCTGGAAATATCTCACTTCACCTTGAAAGTTCTGTAGGTGTTCTTGATATGTCTCATAAAAATCTCGAACAATCGCCTTCAATACATGATGCTCCTTTTTTGCAGAAACTATTTTCCGAGATAACCCCACACATAAGATTTGGCTATGAGGTGCCCCATATCGTTCATAAACTATACGCATGCCTTGAAAATTGATTTCTTGCACTGTTTCAAATTGATTGGAATAAGCCATGTTGTTAATAAAGAGCTCTAACGCTTTGAACATCCCAGAAACAGCATTAATATCCAATTCAGCCTTAGAGGGTATAAATGAATGACTGACAAGTTCAACTCCTGAATTACTATCCAGCATATAAATTGCATAAAATGGAGAATTAGGTTTATTGTGTAAAGCCAACCATTGTTCGGATTTTAGCGCCATTCTTATGTTAAAAAACCCTCATTTAATTCATCAAATATCTTATCATTTACAAGAGATCTCAATAATATGCCGATAATATGCTAACAGAATTTTTAAGCAGAATATTTTTAAGAGCTATCCACTATGATATTAATAATTCTTACAGAGGAATAAACAATGGTCACTGAGGAAAAAATCAAAGAAAAAAAACAAATATCCTTTGGAAAATTAATTGATCAAGCAAGATATAAGAAAACAACCTCAATTCCTGATAAAGTTAAAGAAAAAATTGCTCAAACACCGTATTATTTATTCATTTATATTCCAAGTGATGAAATCTTAAAAATTTCAGTTTTTCCAATAAAATCCGCTCGAATTAAAAAGATATTAATCCGCTTGAAAGAATTTTCGCCGGAACTAGTTAAGGGAATTTCTGAAATAATGAAGAAATTCAATTTAGGTAACAGTACTATTCACACTACGGGGTTGTGTTTCGAAAAAATTAATTGTTATTATGAAACCTACGTTTCAATTGATGATTTACCCATTTCATTGGAAAAATTAAGGAAAGAATTTTTAAAAGTCCCTCGGGTGGAAGGAGTCAAGATCATAGAAATTCAAGTTACCCCAACCTAAAACCCTAAACCCCTAAAACCCTAAAACCCCAATAAAATTATCTCGTTTTTTAAAATTGATTAATAACTAACTTTAAAATTAAATAAATCTAATCCTAATAAACCAACGGGATGACTGAAAAAGAGGATTATACATGGTTACACGCTTGATGGAAGTTTGGATAATAGATAAGTCTGGTTTATCACTAATTCATAGTAGAAGCCCCCAAATTGCGAATAAACCAACAATTAGTCCTGTATTATTTTCTGGGTTTTTAACAGCAGTGGAAAGCTTATCTGCAGAAGCAATTGATGCCATTAAAATGAAAGATTCAAAAATTATGATATTGCCCATTCAAAAACCGTCGAAGTTTTTTGTAGTAGGACGAACAAAAATCAAAGAAAAAGATAACAATATGCGAAAAGTTCTGCAAAAAATTGCAGAAGAATTTATTGACGAATTTGGTGTCTTAATTTCATCATGGAATGGTGATCACCAAATATTCACATTTTTTCAAGATAATATTTCAAAATATTTGTTTTAAAGCTGCGAATAAGTTTCCTGTTCTTAATTGGTTGAAGCTTGGCTTTTTTGAATGGAATCTTGATATTTCTTCTTGACTTCTTGTAAAAGAATTGCTAATTCTTGATCATCTGGATGATTTTTCTGAGCTTTTAAAAAGAAACCATAGGCTTGTCGATACAACTTAGCTCCTTTATCAAATTCGCCGTCTCGCACATGATGATCGGCGGTCTCCGAAGCTAATTGAGCGCGTTTTATGAAAAACTCTATTGCTTGATCTTCTGCACTTTTTCCCATTTAAATAAACCTCTATTAATTATTATTAGTTTTTGTTTTTATTTTGAATTTTTGTTTTTGGTAGAAAAAAATTTTCAAACGTCGGCTTTCCAAAAATTTTATCCAATCGATAAACGATCCACTCCATGCTAAGTGTATTTTTTAACATTTTCCAAAGCCAGATTATTATCAACCAAGATAGACAGTATGTAAGCAAGAAAAGAAGTTGGATACCGAAATTTTCCATTAACACATCGGATTCTGCCAGGATTGATGAAAAAAGTCGAATAAACCATACTCTCATTAAAGAACTCCAGACATTTTCCCAGCAATATAAAGTTAGAGTTATTTTCCCCATATCGCGAATGAACTTTGTTTTTCTGAAAATAGGAGGTGGCGTTGTGGCATCAAATTCAGTAGATTGATCTTTAAATTTTCCACTCAGCCCGATAATGGCTAAGATCATAAAACCTAAATTAGGAATATACAAATCGGGAGGTATAACAATGTAATTGAAAAAGAAATCCAGTGAAATATTTGGAACAGTCAAAAAATGAAAGAATATTAATAGGGCGCCCATTCCAATTAATCCCCAAGCAAATAATTTAGCAACACGTTTGATTTGCTGACGAGATTCTTGTCGTGCAAAAGCAAAGCCAAATAATAATCCGACTATAGTATATGCACCATATGGAAAAATTCCATGACCATGTGGTGCAATAAGAGATAATAATAAAGCAAAAATATAAAAAACACCCCCTTTCATTAAAGCGGGCAAAAATAACCTATAATATAGAAATTGCCAAAGAGATGCACTTAAAGCCAACCAAATAATTGCCAACTCTGTTAAGATGCGAAATGTTCGTTTTAAGTTGCTGAAATGTGTCTTATCCTTCCAAATAATCCCCATAATCAAACAGGAAAAATACCCGCTCATGGCGATCATACTCAGTGCATCAGAACGATATAAAACCAGTAAATTTAGAGGTTGAATACTGCCTTGAATAATACTACCAGTTCCTATCGACCACCAAGGCTCAGTTCCATAGATATTTTTAAAACCTCGAGTAAAAATTAATTGGAAAATGAAATGTATAATCAAGATACTGGTACTATGAATCAGAGGACTTTTTAATGCTTTTTTTAAGGGGATTCCATTCTCTAAACGCAAGTAAAGATTATAAGATATTCCTATTCCATTAATGACTGCAAAAAGACCTGCCCATGTGGCAAATATCATGAAGGGGGCAAAAATTACTAAAGGAGATTTTGGTAGATATTTCATAGCGTTTTCATTATTAAGCATTATTCCATAAACGATTGCATGGTTAACCACCACACCGATAATGGCCAAGCCCCTAAGAAAATCCAAGAAATAAAGACGTCTCCCCATTATCAGCACCAAATATTTCTACTTATATTCTACATATCTACATAAATAAGTTCTAATAAAACAAACAGAAAGAGAATATAAAAAGCATATCATTTTTCTAAAACAAATCTAAATCTATTCTGTATCGGTGTAAAAATTTATTAAATTTTCAGTTTTAAATTGACATCCTTTTAAATCACTCACGCATGTGAAAAACATTTAAGAAAGAACAACCTACATTTATTATTAAAGTTCGGTTGGCAAAAACACCCCGAACAAATCTGTGATGAACTATGCCTTCAAGACGTTCTGATAATACCCTTGTATTTAAGCTTGTTTTCTGGGGACCAAGTATGGGTGGAAAAACTTGTGCGCTGGCTTGGATTTATGAAAAAGAAGGGTTGGCAAGCGGAAAGCTCCAAAGCATTACTGATCCGACCGGACGTACCTTATTCTTTGATCGGGTAGTTGCTCGAGTTAGTAATGTGGTATTTCAAACTTATACTGTAGCAGGTCAACGTCGTCATAAATACCAACGAAAAACCGTTTTGAAAGGAGCTGATGCAATTATTTTCGTATGGGACTCATCCAGCGATCAATGGGAGGAAAATCTTTATAGTTTGAAGGAACTTTTAAAATTTTACGGCACTAAAGTAATGCCTGGACCCGATGGTCAAGCGGAAGTTCCCTTAGTTTTAATGGCCAATAAGCGTGATTTGCCCAATCCCACTCCAATTGATAAAATCAGAGAAGTATTAAATGCAGCTCATTTACCTAATGTTTTAATTTACGAAACTATAGCCATTACAGGAGTAAATGTAAAGCGTGCATTTGTATTCGCAGCCAGAGAAGCTGTTCTTAGACATTATATGCGTTTACAGCAAGGTAACGTAGAATTACCTCAAACAGAAGAATAAAATTATTTTTAGAAATCTTTTCTGTGATTTAATAATTGTTACCATTTTTTCGATTTAAAAAGGATTTAACCATATCCACCAATTATATTATTATGGAAATAAAATCATCTTCAACTGAAGCAAAAAAGATGCCATCACCTCAAATTCAGTTGAAAATTCTGCCAGATCCAAATCTCTCCAAGGCAAAACAACCTTTTGATCCGGAATTAGAACAAAGAAAAATTAATAATTTAATTAAATCTGCGCTAAATTTATTGCATCGAGATGGTGCAATAATAGCTTTGAGCGGCGGGTTAGATTCTGCGGTAACTGCAGCACTTACGGTTAAAGCCTTAGGAAAAGATAGAGTTCTTGCGATTAATTTACCAGAAAGAGATAGTAAACCAATTCATCAACAACATGCAAAAAGAATGGCAAAGCATCTTGATATTGCATTTAAACGAATAAGGATTACAAACGCGGTTAAAACTATAGGAGCCTATAAGTTACTACCACTTCGCATTATCCCCAGTAGAAAACTTCGTAATAAGGCAGTAGATTATGGAAAAAAACACTTTCTAAATCATCATGGCGAACATTTACTTGAAAATCGACTAGATCCTCCAAAAAATTCATGGATTGCGCGAGGAAACGCATACGCCATCGCAAAGCACCGAATTCGAATGGTAAAAATTTATCAGTTAGCTGAACTCCAAAATTTAATGGTAGTAGGCGCAGCAAACCGTACAGAATGGCTAACTGGAACCTTTTCTAAATGGGGAGTGGATCATTGCGCCGATGTAATGCCGATAGTTCATCTTTATCGCTCTGAAGTAGAAATATTGGCGAAATTTTTGAATATACCTGATTGGATTCTTATGAAATCAGCAGATCCAGATATAATACCAGGAGATATCAATAAAGAGCAACTTTTAGGAGGATTTAAACAAACGGATGAAATTTTACGAACTGTAGAAAATTACTTTAATAAAATTCAATCCACATCATGGTTAAAATACCGCACCGATTTAAAGGAAGAATTGTATAAAACATTTCAAAAAGACGATGTAGATAATATATTAGCACTTTTTGAAAAATCTGCTCATATGCGAGAATCCCCTTTTCATCTCTAAAAATATTATGTAAAAGAAGATGACCCAACAAAAAGAAAAGAAGGAAATCACAATTTCACGCCCAGAAATGCGAGATTTAGGATGTCAAAAAAACCAATTTCTGGAAAAGATGAGAAAATATCCTAGAACCCAAGTTCAATGCCAAGATTTTATAACATCAGACAGTTTAGAACTATTCTATAGAACTTGGATTCCTATCGTAAATGAAACAAAAATGGCAAGTGAACCTGGTGAATCTAACCTATCTTCAAAAATTATTATTTGTGTTCACGGATTACATTCTCATGGACAGAAATTTGTTCTATTGGCAGACTATTTCGTCAGAAATCCAAATACAAAAAATTGGCATGTATTTGCTCCAGATCTTAGAGGCCACGGGTTAAGTTGGAATGAAGCTAATATTAGAGGCGATATTGCAGATTTTTCTTTGTGGATTAAAGATCTTTCTGAATTTATCAGCTTTTTGCATAGCAAATACCCCGAGATTCCAATTTATATCATTGCAGAAAGTATGGGTGCAGCTGTCAGCGTTTTAACCACGATAAAAATTCAAAATCTTATCAGTGCCTTGGTTCTGCTTTCACCGGCTCTTAAACCATTTGCTTTGGCCGAAATCACACTTATTCAACGATCTTTAACTTATAGCTTAATAGGAGGAGTGGAACGAACCAATATTAAAGAACGTGGACAAGGAAGGTTTTCTACCAATTCAGAGGCCTACATTAAATATCAAATAAACGATCATCTTCGTTTGAATAAAGTTTCTCCCCGATATTATTATCAAGTGATTAAAATGGTTCATCAACTTAAACCGCTAGAATTTCAGAGATTTGTTCCTTCTTGCGTGTTTGCTGGCGATAGAGATGTTGTAGTTGATATACAAGGCATGAAAGAATTCATTCGTCGATTAGGTAGCACAGATAAAGAACTGCATTTAATTCCCGAGGCTTTTCACGAATTGCTAACAGATTTGCAAGCTATGAAATATCACCTTTATGAAAAGATTGTTCGATGGATTAGCACACATTAAATTTTTAATCAAACATATATTTGAATAAAATATGAGTGCGACTTGGATCGCCATAACACAATTTATTGTGGCTGGAGGATTAATTCTTTTTTGGATTTATTTTTTTACATCAGAAAATCACAATCCAAAGAATACTCCAGAATATCTCGCATTTGAGAGGGCTTTTCCAATCCCGGACTTATTTTGGCTAACTCCAGCACTTATTATTGCAGGAATTTCAGTTATTCAAAAAAGTAAATGGGGCGTTATTTTAACAATTGGAACAGGAGGTTCTTTAATTTTTCTAAGTTTACTGGATATATCCTTCAATTTACAGCATAAAGGTTATACAAAAAGCCGAATGGATGCATTAATTAATCTCACTATTAATTCAATATGTATTATTATAGGAATTGTTTATCTATTTATTGGAGGAACTTGGATTTTCTCATATAGTTTTTGAATAAATAGAAGAAAAATATGGAAAGTGAGGAATATATTATGAAAATTGAACGTCTTATCAAAAAACAACCCTTTCAAGGTAAATTTATTCTGATTTGCGGAGGATCTAAAGGAATGGGGCAGGAAACCGCAAACCTGATTGCACAAATGGGCGGAAATCTATGTCTTGTAGCCCGAAATAAAGGGCCGTTAGAGCAAGCTCAACAAAAATGTCTATCATTGCGATCCAAGCAAGAACAGTTTGTGGATATTTTTGCTTGTGATACTACTGACGAACAAGCCTTTAAACCATTATTGGAAGAAGAAATAGAAAAAAGAGGAGTTCCTGATTACTTAATCAGTGCAGTAGGAATGGCACGCCCAGGATATATCAAAGATTTGACTGTAGATGATTTTCGCAAATTGATGGAAGTTAACTACATCGGTCAATTAATTCCCATGTTGGCAATTTTACCTCATTTTCTTAAGCGTAAAAGGGGCTATTATGCCAATATTACCTCTCTTTCCACAGTTGTGGGTATTATTGGTTATACCAACTATACTCCCACGAAATTTGCCATACATGGCTTGATTGAATCGATGCGACATGAATTAAAACCAGAAGGTATAAAATTTTCTATGCTGGTACCCCCCGATACACAAACGCCAGGTTATGAAGAAGAAAATAAAACAAAACCCTATGAATGTTTGGAAATCTCAAAAACGGGCAAAATAATGACTGCAGAAGCAGTTGCAATGGCTTTTGTGAAGGGAATTCTCAAAGAAAAATATTTGATTTATCCCGGAGATTCAAGTTGGATGCAGTTCGTTCAACGTCATTGGCCAAAATTGGTGTATTTTATTATAGATGCTCAATTAAAATCAATACAGAAAAAAATGCGCAAAATGGGAAAATAATCTATTCCCTTTTTTTTGCTTTTGCAAATAGTTTCTTTGTAGAATTAATAGGTTGATGAAAATTTTTATTCCTTTTGCGAAGTTCTTTCTGCATATCTTTCGCGCTCAACAATAAGATGAGTGCAATCATCATTAGAATCAAACTTATCGAAGTAAACCACTCTGTGGGAAGATATGTTAGAAGCGCCCCTCCGATTAATGGTCCGATAATTTGTGCGAAAGTGTCAATGGATGAGGCGATCCCCTGGACTTTACCTCGTTCCCATGGATTTGCCAAGTTAGAGATAAATGAAGAGATGGAACCTCGGGTGGCGGAAGTGGCCAGGCTGTGAAATACCAGCATGATAACAAATTGATAAATTTGAGAAATAAAGACAAAAACAGTAAATTCAAATAAATAAAGAAGAAAACCGATAATTGCTAGTCTATATTCGCCCCACTTCTTCAATGCAGGTATGTATATGGAAAATCTAGTTATTATTTGAATAACTGCAGTTAACATCAGTAGTAACCCAATTTCTGAAGTGCCTAAGTAAAATTTTTTATACCCAAAGTTGGCTAAATTTGAAATGATGGTCATAAATCCAAAGGAAGAAAATGCCAATATTAGTAAAGCCCGCACCAGAACTGTATGTTGATACCATGGCGGATGATAATTTTTACCAAAATTCTTAGATTCGAACCCAGCTTCAATACTAAAAATTGCTCCCATACTTGATTCAGCTTTCTTATTCACTGATGATATTTCTTTTAATGTAAAAGGTTTTGTTTTGGTCTTTATTGGAGCAGTTTCAGGTAAACGCAATAAAGTTATTGTAAATGTGAAAATTGCAGTAAATGCGGCTGCTAAACCTGGACCTATCAGTCCGAATTTAGTATAAAGAAATCCACCAAGAGCAGGCGCGAAGAGATTTGCGAAATTATGGGCGATTCCAATATTTGTCATTTCTTTAGCCATGTCTTCGGGTTTTACCACATCATTGATAACTGCTTTGGATATAGGAAAATTTCCTCCGAAAATGCCATCAATAATTCGAGAAACTAGAATTAATTCGTATGAGTCAGCAAACGCTAAGAGGAAAAAACCAAGAATCGTTCCTGCTTGAGAAATTTGAAGAAGGGGTTTACGGCCATATTTATCAGATAACTTACCCCAAATGGGGGCTGAAATGAAAGAGAATAAACCGTTCACTGAGGATATGATACTGACTTGTAGAAAGGTTATATTAAATAATCGGGTAAAATCAGGAAAAACAGCAATTAAAAGCGAAAACCCGATGATATCTGAAAAAACAGCCATCCAAAGCGGCCTTATCTGATGATATTTAGAAGGGCTTTTTCGTTTTTTAACATATGATTTAGGATATTCTGAGTTTTCTGAGTTTTCGGAATTTTCTGAATTTTCTAAGTTTTCGAGAAGTTCAATGTTATTCGATTTTTTGGTTGACATTTCTTGAATTCTATTATGAAAAAATAAGTGATAATATTTTAAACAATGGATTTTAAA
>CAYRPF010000071.1:16006-17141 GCA_964426185.1 uncultured archaeon
ATTTTAAACAATGGATTTTAAATATTTTCTCGAACATACACCTTATTCAGTTAATAATAATACTAATTATCATTTATTAAATTGGTAAATTTGGGGATGAAAAACAAGAAAATATATTTTTGGATATTTTTATCGATGCTTTTATTTTTATCAAATTTTGCTCTTTTCCATTCAGTTCAAGGCTGGAAAAATGGGTCATACGCCAATAATCCTGCAGATTTTGATTGTAATACCGATTATGGTTCTCATGATTGGATCGCTGATGCTATACTCGATTATTTACTGGAAATTAACGCTAACCGGTGGAACTGGTTAGATGAACGCCGAGAAATTTACTATGTGGGAACTGAAGCACCAGATAACTCGAAAGTATCATTTATAGCAGATGGACAAACATTATCTGGT
The DNA here is from genome assembly GCA_964426185.1 of uncultured archaeon. GTDB lineage: Archaea > Asgardarchaeota > Lokiarchaeia > Sigyniarchaeales > Promethearchaeaceae > Harpocratesius. The sequence continues at coordinate 16,412 of CAYRPF010000071.1, forward strand.
TTTGGCGATACTTCTTTGCATCATATTTACTTCTATGAAAACGGTACGGTGTTTGAAAATGAGGATGACTCAGCAATTCGGGCAAAATTGTGCGCCGATTGGGCAGAAGTTTCGATAAATGAAGAAAAATGGGATTCCGCTGCTTTCTATTTAGGGGCTCTAACCCATTATATCGCTGATATGAGTATGTATGCTCATGTAACGGATAATGACGTTGCACCCTATTATTTAAATTTTGATGAACACCACAGCACAATAGAGGGTTATGTAAATACTCGAACTAATGAAGTCGATGATTGTGAAGAGTTTTTCCAGCTAAAAATAAACATCACTCAAATTATACCACAATCTGCATACAATGCTACAGTTGCATTAGCCTGGGATACTTTTGCTGATCCGAATCCATCAAAATCTTTTTCTCGCGACTCTATTTGGTTACATGAACAGTTCTTTTCGGGCTGGGCATTAACTTTGGCGTCCCGCAATTCAGAAACAAATGCTACGAAAATTGCATATTACGATCGAATTGAAGAAAATTTGAATAATGCCATCTCTACAGGAATTAGTGTTTTCTTAAATATTGGACAAACTATTGGTGGAACACTGGATCAAGCAGCAGATGATAATGATACCGATTCAACAAATTCAGACGAAAATTCTCCAACACCTAAGAGATTCATTTCTTTTACCTCATGGGAATTAGTATTCATTTCTTTTAGTATTACAATGT
>CAYRPF010000072.1:0-16696 GCA_964426185.1 uncultured archaeon
AAATGTTTTGTAGTTCAGATTGAAAGGATGATAACATGGGAGCGGCTTTAACTGCTTCTCAAATATATACTTTTTTGTTGTACATGGTTAAGTCACTCCTTTATTTATAGGCTTGTTGGAAATACGAGGCTAAAATTTGATAGGAATGCTATTAATTCCATACTCTCCCAAAGTTGGTTGATAATCGTATAGAATTAAAGAGGATTAGATAATTGAGCAGAAAAGTATCTAAATACTATTCTTGTTCCGAGGAAAAATCAAAATATAGGCGCAAATCTTCGGATCGGATAAATCCAAAATTATTTATCAAAATTTCCAGCAATTTGAGTAATTGTTGACCCCGTTCAATCGTTTTCGGGTCGGTTTTCATGTATTTATCATGAGATACGCCTGCTCGTCGCCGTTTTCGAAGAAAAAGTTCATTTATAATATCATTTAATGTTAATCCTTCCACTGTGGATTGAGTGTCGAAAAATAGGGAGAAAATCAATTCTTTTTCTAAATCATCTTGAACTACCGCGTTGATAATTAGTTGAATTCGATTCAGCATAGATATTTTTTTCTGAAGAACTTCACGACGTTTTATCTCGATCTCTGCTAATTCTTTGTCTATTTTATGTAATTCTTGACCTAAATTTTTCAAAGCATAGTTTAACTGATCATAATCAATTCGAGCTTTAGTAGATGCGGTGATGGCTGTGTGTGGATCATGTTTTAACTTGTTGATTTCCTCAGCTAAATCTTCAGGATTATTTTCAACTGAAATATGGAAAAAATTAGGGGTTAAATCAATTTGGGCATTTAGAGCTATATTTGGGCAAATACGATAATATTGCCTTTTTTGGTCATCGGGAGCTCCAACTTGTTCCACTAAACCAAATTCCACCAATTTATCGAGATGTTTTTTGATCGCTTGTTTAGATACTCCTAAATCTATTGCTAAATCTGAGGCATATCGCTGGAATTTTGCAAGTTTTGATAAAATTTTACGCCGGATATCATTCCCTAGGAGTGTATAAAATAAATTTTCGTTAAATGAACCATCCTCTTTATACATTTTATTCCGTCTTTTTGTGACCAAAACCGGTTTCTTTTCAACGGGAGTTACTGCCAAGGAACGATTTTCATCAGTTGGTTCTGTGGATTCTTTTTTTTCTTTGGAAGGCAATATCTATTCTATCTCCTCAGATATTAATTTTCATTTTTTTTTATATCTCTTATGTATATAAATCTTTAGGTAGAGAGCCGTCAAGTTTTTGGTAAGCGCGTTCAGAACGATTTGAAGATTTCATTACTTCAGTTATGGCAGCATCAAAGTGGCGTTTATGGATCGAAACTTGTTTTAATTCTTCATCATTTAAATCTCGAAATCCTACTTTAGAAATATATTCTCGAATTGCATTTTGAGTGGCTGATTTGCATAGAGCTTCAATATCAGCACCTGTTTTCCCCTCCAAAGAGGATGCTAATGATTCTAAATTAACAGATTCGTGTAATGGGAGATTTTTGGTATGAATTTGAAATATTTTCACCCTAGTTTTTAGATCTGGAAATGGAATTTCAATTTGTATCCCAAAGCGTCCTGCTCTCATTAATGCAGGATCCAAGATATCTGGGCGATTAGTTGCCGCAACCAAGATTACATCATGCAAGCGATCTAAACCGTCAATTTCGGTTAGTAGTTGAGAAACTATCCGTTCTGTAACTTGGCTACTTTCGCTTTTTCCTCGGATTGGGGCGATAGCATCAATTTCATCCATGAAAATAATACAAGGTGCTGCCGATCGAGCCTTTCGAAATGTTTCTCGGACTGCCTTTTCGCTCTCACCCACCCATTTACTGATAAATTCTGGACCCTTTACCGAAATAAAATTTGCTTCACTTTCATGTGCCAGAGCTCGTGCTAATAGGGTTTTACCAGTACCTGGATAGCCATATAACAGAATACCCTTTGGAACTTCAGCATGTAAATAGCGGAAAATATTGGGATATCTTAAAGGCCATTCTACCGCTTCTTGAAGTGCTTGTTTTGCATTTTCCAGTCCACCGACATCATCCCATGTTTCACTTGGTGTACTGATAAGAACTTCACGTAAAGCTGAAGGTTCAATCGTATTTAATGCGGTGAGAAAATCATTCTGGGAGATGTGCAATTTCTCTAAAACTTCTGGTGGAATAATTTCTTCATCTAAATTAATTTGGGGCAGAATTCGTCTGAGAGCAATCATACCGGCTTCTTTAGCCAGTGCTTGAATATCTGCACCAACAAATCCATGGGTTTTTTCAGCTAGATGTCTCAAATTCACACTGTCTTCTAATGGCATTCCTCGAGTATGAATCTGAAGTATTTCTAACCTTCCCTCTTTATCTGGGACTCCGATTTCGATTTCTCTGTCAAACCTACCTGGACGACGCAAGGCTTCATCTAAAGAATTGGGACGATTAGTTGCACCGATTACTACGACATTTCCTCGTGAATCCAATCCATCCATCAAAGCCAATAATTGAGCAACAACCCGCCTCTCAACTTCACCTTGAACTTCCTCTCGTTTTGAGGCGATAGAATCAATTTCATCAATGAAAATAATTGAAGGTGCATTTTTTTGGGCTTCATCAAATACCCGTCGTAAATTCTCTTCAGATTGCCCATAAAATTTAGACATTATTTCCGGACCTGAAAGCGTAATGAAATGTGCATCGGTTTCATTTGCTACCGCCCGTGCTAAGAGTGTCTTTCCAGTACCTGGTGGACCGTACAGCAGTAATCCTTTCGGTGGTTGAATACCAAGGCGATTGAATAACTCGGGATGACGCATGGGCAATTCCACCATTTCTCGCACTTTTTGAATAACATCTGAAAGCCCTCCAAGATCTTCATAGGATGTTCGAAGAACCTTTCGTTCAATTTGCTTTGAGTCTATTGGTTTTCTTTCTATAGAAATTTCAGTTCCTCGATGAATTTGAACTGCTCGTGCCTTAGGGACAATTGTCTTAACTATGAAATGAACCGAGCCGCTATAAATATCGAAACTAATCATATCTCCTTCCATTACAACCCTATTTTCTAAGATTTGAGCAAATATATCCACGTTCCGAACTCCAATAGGGCGATCCAAAGGTGCAAATACTATATGCTTGGCCGGTACTACTTTAATTTTCCTAATTATTACTCTTTCATCAATTGCTGCCTTTAAATTACGACGAAGTGAACCATCTATCCGGATAATATTGGTGCCCGCATCTTCTGGATATCCACGCATTATCAAAGCTGCAGTTTTCCTTCCATTTACCGTGTTCTCTAATTCAATACCGTCTCCAACATGAAGGTTTAATCGCTTTTGAATTTCGGGGTCGACTCGCGCAAAACCACGACCTGCATCTCGGCGTTTTGAATCTGAAATTCGTACGTAGGCTTCTTTTTCTGGATTTTGATTAGTTTCTCCCATTGTAATATTTCTCCCTTTCAAAAATTTAACTTTTTCTAATTAGATCAAAGAGTATATGAAAAAAAAGATTAACTTTGAAGTAAATGTCCTATCAAATTATTTTTTTTGACTTTTCCAGATAAATATAGGGGCTAATATCCAAAAAATCCTTCCAATTATCACCATAAATGCATTGTATATTCCTGGAATTGCCAAAACAATGGCAAAATAAACTATTCCAATCGGGATTAAAGATATTCCTATAATTAAATTGAACATCCGTTTCCGTAAATTCTTATCGTCAACTTTGTGTGAAATTAAGCGAACGAGCATCCAAATGGAATGAATATATAGTATAAGTGGAAAAGCCATTAAAATCATTGTTACAAGAGAAATATTGGCTGAAACAATAACCAGTGGTTCTGAATTCCATTTACTTGGATCTAATAAATTTCCTTCAGGATCTTTGATAACCAATTTATCTATTAAAGCAATTGATATAGCAATGGCTAAGAATATACTGCCAACTATATATATTTGCTTCCAATTTAATCCTTGATATCCTTTGACAACAATTTGTGTAGAGAAAAAAATAAGGAACGCAAATACTACAGCGGCCACCACTTGGATGTCTCGAATTATATTGTCAATAAAGAACCAAGTTTCATCATTTGCTGCAGTAATCCACATGATTAAATCCGCTAATGTATACAAAGTCCACACGAAAAAGCTTATAGTATAGGTTATATTTAATTTGGATTTATCAGCATGATAAATTTTAATTCCCAAAATCCAAAATAAACTGATTTCAATTAATTTTGGAAATTCTGTTAAATATTCGATCAAATTATATATTGCAAAAAGCATAATGGTTAAATATCTCTACTTTAAAATAAATTTCTTTCTATTAAAAATTGTAAATCATGAATTTGATATAAAATAACTTTTTTCCTCAAAAAAGAAGAAAATGAAGGTAAATCTTTTCAATACCTTATATACCAATAATTAATAATGAATAATAATCAGACCGATTTAAAAAAATATGTTTTAGCCATTGACAGCGGAAGTACTGGTATTAGAGCCTTACTTTTTAACCATAAAGGTGAAATTATTTCAAGAGCTTACCAAGAAACTCCCCCCTCCTTTCCCGAAGAAGGTGCAATTGAGCATGATCCCCTGGTTTTATGGGAAGCACTAATAGCAGTAGTTAAAAAAGTCTTTGAATCATCAGATTATTCGTTAGATGAAGTAGCATCAGTAGGAATTACCAATCAGAGAGGATCTTTTTGCTTGGTTGAGAAAGAAACTGGGGAGCCAGTGACCAATTTTATCAGCTGGGCCGATGTTCGGGCTGCAGATACTGCCGTACGTTGTGATAATCAGTTTTCTTATCGTTTGCTACGTTCTTTTGCTGGAGTTGTAGGGGGTATTACCAAATCTCCTATGCTACTTACAACTAAAATGATCCATATGAATCCCGTTTTGGGTATTCCCCGTTTAAAATGGCTTTTTGAACAAGAAGAAGTGATTTATAGAGATAAACGCCACAGCGGCCATGAGTTATACGAAAGGTGTAAAAATAACGAAATTCATTTTTGTACGTTGGATAGTTGGTTTATCTATAAACTTACAAACGGTAAACATCATTATACAGATGTTACCAATGCAAGCGGTACATCGATGTACAATCCTTTTGAATTAGAATGGAATACCTTATATTTCAAGATTTTTGATATTCCACACCCCCCTGCCATGTTTCCAAGGGTATTAGATACAGCGGATGATTTTGGCAATACAGATCCGGATGTCTTTTTTGGATATAGCATTCCCATTGGAGCAAGTGTAGGGGATCAAATGGCTGCGTTGTTTGGGCACTGCTGTTTCCAGCCGGGACAAACTAAAATTTCGCAAGGATCGGGGGCTTTCGTGGATATGACAGTTGGTTCCAAACCCAAGTTATCAAAACGTGGGCTTTTTCCCTTAATTGCTTGGAGAATTAATGGAGAAATTACTTATATGCTAGAAGGACAAGTTGTCACTGCCGGGACCTTAATTGATTGGTTGGGTGAAGGAATTGGAGTATATGATACTGCTCAAGCGTTAAATGAATTTGCGGCTCAAACTGAAGATACGGAAGGTGTGATTTTCATTCCAACACCGTCAGGGATTGGGTTTCCTTATTTTAGTCCTAAATCCAGAGCTTGCATTTTTGGTCTTTCTTTATCAACTCACCGCCGTCATGTATGCCGTGCAGTTTTAGAGGGTTTGGCGATGCGGGCATGGGATATTTTGGAAGGAATGCAAAGTGACACTAAAATTAAACTTCAAGAGATTATGGTTGATGGGGGTGTTTCTAAATCAGACATTCAACTTCAATGTCTGGCGGATTTTGCCAACGTTAAGGTTATGCGTGCTCCAGAGAGCGATATGACAGGAACAGGTGCGGCTTATTTTGCAGGTCTTTCGGCGGGATTTTGGAGGAATCTGGATGAATTGAAGAATTTGCAGCGAGAATATAAGGAATTTGTTCCAAAAATGGATCCTCAGAAAAGGGCGCAAAAAATAGAGAAATGGAAGAAGGCTATGACGGCGGTATTATCCATGAATAAATAAGAGCGAGAAAATGGACAAATAATTCAAAAACTGAAAAACCAATGATTATTGAAGTTCTGCCCACCGATTGAGATGCTGCTTTACCTTAATATTGATTTCTTCCAGAGGAAGTAATGCAATTTCACGGAAACTCATGGATGATTCCCAATCTTTCAAGATTTCATGGCCCAAAAAATAACCTGTTTGTTTGTATCCTTTGATATCATACCACGATCCAAAAAATTTTCGAATTTTTTCCTTATCTTCTACTGCATTCAAATATTCTTTTGCTAACCAATTACGGTGTTGGTGACACCATTCAACCCAATTATCTTGTCCTTCTGCCTCATGAAAGGATTCACGGTTTAAAATTTTATGTTCCGCCCTCATAGCAAAACCTTCCTCATATAAATTCCAATAAGAATCATTCCCTACTGGTTTATTTGGAAGTTGAGATTGATTTCGCCATTCTTGATGAACAAGATGCCCAACTTCATGAGCTATAAGACCTGCCAGCGAGTTTTCAGAATGCCATCCACATTCTATTATATTTTCTATACCCATAAGAACTGCCGGTTGATCGCGATATCTGGTTGCCCATCCAGCTCCGCATCCTAATCCCACATAAAGTACAAAAATTATATCGAATTTGAATTGAAAGGTTAATACCGCTTGACTGAAGATCCAGGGAATGATATTCGATAGTTTTTCAATTAAGGGTTGCATGAAAGGAACAGAATCTGCATATTTTGGAAAGACATGCTTAAGTGCAGCCTCTTTCCAATCGAAATCATCTTCAGCGTAGCAGTCCACTTGCATTTGCCATAATTCTGGATATAGCTTTTGAAATACTGCCTTATATTTTTTAACTTGCTCAGATATGGAAATGTGGCTATGTTCTTGCCAAAATTGCTTAAAAAGATCAAAAATATTTACAATTTGATAATTTCCCATAAGATAATATCCTAAAATAATTTGAGTGTAATAAATTTATAGAAAGCGAAAAGAACTATTCCGCAGCTAATTTAAAAGTGATCAATTTTGATCAGTAAAAAATTGTCACTACAATCCGCCGAACATTAATTCATATCCCACATTTGCAATACACAAGGTTTTGTTCAGCATTTTCGGAGAATCAATCAAGGGTTCGACTTTTTCTTGAAATTTTTTTAAAATATCTGAAATATTAGAAGATCTATCTAAATTCCGCATACAATATAAATGGTCCATGTTTTTTCCCGTTGTTTTAGTCCATTCTTCTAATGCGTTCATGCTGTATCTCCAGATCAATGTCGGGCTAACATGAGCAGTCGCACTTATTTTTTCGACCATTTGTTGGAATGTTACATTGTCAAAGCGTCGGGATGTCGCAATAAATCGATTGAAATTCACTTTCAAGCCTTCTGTATCCAAATCCCTATGAAAGATTTCCTATATAATCGAGAATAACACACCTAAAAAAAAGTTTCTAATTTGATTCTTTTATAAGAGAAAAAAAAGGACAAAAATCATTTTCAAAGCTTAATTTTAGCAATATGAGCAAAATTTTATAGAAGAAAAGAAAAAGAAGAATTATTTCATGAAAAAACGAATCAGATAATAATACAAGGCTAACGAGATTACCGATCTAAGTTCGTGCCGCAATAGGGGCAAAATTTTGCATTAGATTCTGCCTTTTCACCACAAATTGGACAGTATCGCAAATTCTCATCTGATTTTTGTTCTTCTTCATTTTTAACTCTAATGGTGTACAGAGCATATTCTGAATCAGAAGCTGTGGCAACTTGGTTGTAATTTACTGAAGATTGGGCAGGATGACCATAGGCATTGTATGCATAATCTGAATTTTGAGATAATTCACGTTTATTTCGATTATTCTGGGTGAGGGTTACTAAATAAAGAATGGTGATCTCAACTGCCTTTATTTGTAAAATGGCGGGAGCTATTTGTGCATACCAAACCTTTCCTAAGAAAACTTGCATAATTATTGATACAACAATTAAAGCAATCCATATACCCGCTACTTCATTAATCTGGGTGTTATAACGGTAATTCCTGCGAATTTCTGCATTCTGTAAATATTCAATTACATTTTTGATCAAACTGATGAAAAGAATCAGAACAATAATGGCTTCAAACCAAGTATGACCAAAAAGTCCTAAGAAAACAATAGAAACAACTCGTAATGCAATTAATGCACTAACAATCGGCTCATGGGGTGCTTTTTCTTGAGAAAAGCTATTATTATAATTATAATTGCGGTGTGACATTTTTTTTCAACGCAGTGGTTTGAGTAACTAAAACCTATTCTGGATTATGAATAATTAGGAACCCAATTCTTATCACTACGAAGATTCCGTTTTTTGCTGACCTTTTGATTTTAAAGCAAAAACAGTTATAAATGAAGGTAATTTTGAACTACGCGCGGTGAAGGTAATTTTGAACTACGCTCTCAAAAATGGTAAAATTATTTCATGTGATAAAAATCATACTATCTATGAATCAGGAACAATTTTAATTGAAAATGGAAAAATCAAGTCAATTATTTCTTCAGATGAGGAAATTCCTGCTGATTTTGAAATTTTTGATGCAACCAACCGTGTAATTACCCCTGGGTTTATTGATTCTCATACCCATCAAGGAGTATTTGACGGAAGTGTAGGTCGAATGGGTTATGATGCAAATGAAGCCACAAACCCAAGCACACCCATGGTTCGGGTAATTGACGCCATTAACATCGAAGATCCGGCATTTGAAGAAGCTATCCAAGGAGGCGTAACTACCATCAATACTGGACCTGGTTCTGCAAATGTTATTGGAGGACAATTCGCAATATTAAAGACATTTGCAAAATCGCATGTTGTTGATGATTATGTTATAAAAGCTCCCTCTGCCCTAAAAGCGGCTTTAGGTGAAAATCCAAAAAGAGTTTACGGCAGTGATAAAAAATTACCCAGTACACGCATGGGAATTGCAGCTGTGTTTCGAAAAGCATTTTTAGAAGCCCAAGAATACGGGAAAAAATGGGATGATTACCATCAAAAGAAAGAATTATTCACCCAAAAAGGTGAGTTGGATAAGATTCCACCTGAACCAGAACGAAATTTAGATAAGGAAATGTTGCTTCGGGTACTGAAAAGAGAAATACCCATTCATATTCACTGTCATCAACACAATGATATTGTAACGGCTGTCCGATTGGCTGAAGAGTTTAACCTCCGTTTAATGATAGTTCATGCAACTGAAGGGCATAAAATTGCTGAATTTCTAGCTGATAAGCAAATACAAGTTTCTGTAGGTCCCAGCTTGGTTGGCTATGAGAAAAGCGAACTTCGGGATATCTCTTTTAAAACACCCAGCCAACTTTTTAAAGCCAATGTTAAATTTGCCATTCAAAGTGATACATTCCCGCGCCTCCTTTACTTCCAAATTCTGCCTTGCATGGCGGCTAAATATGGATTACCCATTGAAGAAGCCTTACGAGCTGTTACCATTAATGCTGCGGAAGTTTTAGGCATTCAGGACCAAGTTGGCTCTGTTGAACCAGGGAAAGATGCAGATTTAGTGGTGTGGACTGATCATCCCGTGCAGAATTTTTACGCACATGTGCTGTTAACCATGGTCAAGGGCGATGTTGCATATAAATATTCAGAATAGAAAGATAGAATTAGGAAAAAAAAATCTCTTTTTTCGTTATTTTATATATAATTTTACATCATTCCAGGAGGCATACCACCCATTCCTCCCATTCCGCCTGGAGGACCGCCTGCGCTGGCCTTAGCTTTGATCATATCATCGATCCGTAGGATCATTACAGATAATTCTGTGGCGGATTTGATGATTTGATCAATATTTGCCACTGGTTCGATGACTCCAGATTCTTTATTGTTTACAACCTTGTTTTGATAGATGTCCAAACCCATAAATGCATTACCTGGTTTGGAATGGGCTGTACGAAGTTCAGCAACAATATTAATTGGGTCTAAACCAGCATTTTCAGCTAAGGTGATTGGAATGATTTCCATAGCTCGAGCAAAAGTCTCAATGGCTATTTGTTCTTTACCAGATTGTTTGGCTGCAAAATTGATTAAACGTTGAGAAAGTTCCATTTCTACAGCTCCACCACCGCCAACAATCTCAGCCCGGTCATAAGTTGTAGCAACCACACATAATGCATCGTGCAAAGTACGTCCGGCTTCTTCTAAAGCGCTGTTCACACCCGCACGGAGCAAAATTGAAATTGCTTTGGGATTTTCGCATCCTGAAATAAAACACAAGTCATCGCCTGCAACTTTTTTGAATTCAACATGCTTTGCTTTACCTAAATCAGCCGCAGTGATTGATTCTATATTTTCAACGATTTTTCCGCCTACAGCTTTTCGTAATTTCTCCAAATCACTCTTGGTTACCGATTTAATGGCTACAATGCCGTATTTATTCAAGAAATGAGACGCAGTATCTTCAATTCCCTTTTGGTTAATAACCACATTGGCGCCGGCTTCTTTTAGTTTATCGGCAAAGTGGCGCAAAATCTGCTCTTCTTGGTCTAAAAAGGATTGAATGTCATTTGGATCGGAAATTCGCAAATCGCTGGAAAACTCTGTCTTTTTAATCTCAAATGCTTGATTAATCAAGGCAATTTTTGCATCCGTGATATTTCTGGGCATCATTTGATGGGTAGGCTCTTTTTCTAAAATTACTCCTTCGATTATTTGTGATTCTTTTATTGAACGACCTTTTTTCTTAACCACCATGATATCCTTGACTCTGGCCATGTTATTGGTTCCAGATTCAGAACGGATTTTGCTGAAGGCTTCTACCGCTAATTCTGCAAAGAAGTCCTTATTGCCGCTGATTCCCTTGGAATTCATAGTTGTAATTGCTACTTTCTTGAGAATGTCCTTGTCGTTATCAGGATCGATTTTTTCCGCAATGGATTTTAAAATTTCACGGGCTTTCTTACCCGCTTGATTAAATCCTCGTGCAATAATACTCGGATGGATACCTTGAGACATTAATTCATTAGCAACTGTGAGTAAATGACCCGCAATAATCACACTACTAGTAGTACCGTCTCCGACGTTATCGTCTTGAGTTTTAGAAATTGATACTGCCATTTTAGCCCCTGGATGTTGAACATCAAGGTTGTCTAAAATTGTGGCACCATCATTGGTTACAGTTATATCACCTAATGAATCAACCAACATCTTGTCCATTCCACGAGGACCTAGAGTTGATTTAACAGCTTCAGCTACTGCTTGAATGGCAAAAATATTTTTTTCCCGAGCATCTTGACCTTTCGAGCGCTCGGTACCTTCCTTAAGCAATAATATTGGTACACCGCCTAATTGTGACATTGTTTTTACCTCTTGTGTTTAATTTTGGTTCTTTCTCCATTTTTAATTATGGGATTAAGTAGAACAATACTTAAGGAAGTCTAAGTCACCAAAAATTAAAAATGCTTCGCTTATTTACAGTCGATTTTAAGTGTGTGGGCGAGTTACTTATTTTATTCCTTCTTAAAGGTGGAAAAAAAGGTTAAATAGGGTGGAAAAAAAGGTTAAATAGGGTGGAAATTGCAATGTCTCTTAAAAATTGGGATGAAATGATCCGAAATAATCTTGCTCAAATTAAAATTCCAAAAAGTGTCACATTAGTGGCAGTGTCAAAACGAAAACCGGTGAAATCAATCCGTGTTGCGTATAAATATGGTGTGCGTGATTTTGGTGAGAATTACCTGCAAGATGCCATTCCTAAAATTCAAGCTTTACAAGATTTACCCGATATTAGGTGGCACTATATAGGGCACATCCAATCGAACAAGATTAAAGAGATTGTCAAGTATTTTGATATGGTTCAGTCAGTAGATCGGAAAAAAGTGCTCCTTAAAATGCAAAATACCTGTGAAATGCAAGAAAAGACACTTCCTATCTTGATACAAATTAATATTGGAAAAGAACCACAGAAAAGTGGGATATTTCCTGAAAATTTGGCTGAATTTCTGCAAGAGTGTGAACATTATTCTCGACTTAAAGTTCAAGGCTTGATGGGCATTCCCCCCGTAAATTGTGATCCAAGACCATATTTTGAAGAGATGCATAAATTATTTCAGCAATATAAAACTGAATTTGGGTTAACAACTTTAAGTATGGGTATGAGCCATGATTATCAGTTAGCCGTGGAAAGCGGTGCTACCATGGTAAGGATTGGGACTTCGATTTTCGGCCCTCGTGATTAAAAATAAAAAAAACGCCAAAGTGTTAAAAAGTTGAAAAACGATTGTTAATGTAAATGTAAAGGTGTTTATAATGGTTGATCCAGAAAAAAAGAATGAACAAAAAAAAATATTGGAAGAGATTAAGAAAGGTCCAGCACTGCAGAAAGTCGATGAAAGAGAAATTCAAGAATTACAAGCTCAGCGTTCAGAACGCATGAAGGAAATTGATCAGTTGAAAGAATTATATCAAAATGCACAATCTATAATCCAAGAAATACATAAATCTACAGCAAATTTGGCTCCAATTCCAAAAAATGAAAAACAAGAATATGAAGAAGCCAAAGAGAGACGTCTTAGATCAATAAATAAACTAAGAGAAACGATAGAACTCAGCAAGAAACTGATTCAAGAGATCCAAAATAAAACTTCTCTTCAAGTTATTAGCGAAAAAGAACGCGAAGAACACGAACGAATCAAAGCACAACGTTTATCTATGATTCGAGCTGCCAATAAGCATCTTCTTAATTTTTCTTCAGTCCTAGATGAACTATCTGAAAATCCAATGAGTGTTCTAACACCCGTCAATCGCAGTGAGTTAGAAGATTATCAAGCGAAAAAAGCAAAACGATTGAAAGAATTGACCATTGCAGAGCGTCAACTTCAAAATTTTGCAACTATATTAGAAGAGATCTCAGTTAATCCACCACAATTGCAACAAATCGATGAAACTGAGCAACAAGAACTTGAACAACAACGTCAAGAAAGATTACAAAAAACGGCAAACCTTAAATCTCGAATAGAAATGGCCGAACACTTACTTGATGATATTGTATCAACATTGAAATTATCTCCAGATCAAAAAGAGGAATTCTGGAAAGAATTAATCGAAAAATTCGAGGTTGCTTCTTCTTATTTAAACAGGTTAGATCCAGAAAAAGTAAGTAAACTTAAAGAAATCACCGGATTGAAGCAAAAAATTGAAAAAATTCCTGGTTTATTTCAAGAAATTAAGCAGCAAAAACTGAACCCTCCAGATCCTGAAGAAAGAGAAGCTTATGAAAAAGCAAAAGCATCTCGATTGAAATCAATTCAAGAATTAAAGGGAAAAATAATTGCGAAATTCGATGTCAGCAATGAGTTACTTAAAGAAATTCAATCGACACCCAAATTACAAAGTATTCCTCTCCAAGATATTCGATCATATGAACTTGATAAAATGAAACGTCAAAATGATATCATTCAGTTGAAAAGTCATTTAACTGTTTTAGATGAGCTGATAAGTAAAGTAAAAGAAGGTTTGAAATTAACGGAAATTAATCCCAATGAAATTCAAAAATACCAAAAGGAAAAAGAGAAACGACTTAAGGATTTAGCTGCGTTTCAATATAAATTGGACGTTTTAGGTGAATTAATGGAGATATCTGAAAATAACACTTTACTATCTCAGATAGATCAAGATCAACAACAAGAATACCTAAATCGAAAAGAAGAAAGAATGGAAGAAATCAAAAAAATGAAGGAACAACTGCGCAAGATGAAATTGCCTGTAGATGAATAAATTTTTTCTTTTCTTTATATGATATTACCGCGCTCCATATTTCGTCCCACATCAAGAATCATATCCACTTTTTCAGGTTTGATGGGGGGGCCTTCTTTTATCTGTATATTATCTTTCACTTTGCGACCAAAGGTTATAAATCCATAATTGGGTAAAATTTGAGAGTATGTGATGCCTTTAGCCAAATCTACTTTTATTTCACGCTTAATGATTTCAGAAGTAGAAAGATCATAAAAATTAGCTTTGTGAAGAGTTAGATGAAATTGTTTTGCATGTTCAAGATCTGAATGGATTCCGCAAAATACACCCCCATTTCTCAATATACCGATTGATTTTGAGAATAAGGGTTCCGAAAAACAATTATCTAAGCAAATTATGTCGAATTCTGATGTGTCTTGATTCTCAGCCACCTCGGAAAAATCTTCCATATCTTCATTATTTGAGATATCTTGAAAAGTTATATTATTGGTGTTCTGAAACCAAAGGGTCAAAATTTGTTGTAATTGAGATCTATCCTTAGTAAGTATCAAAATTTTACGATCGAGGGTAAATTGCGCATAAATGAATAAGTTTCCCAGATTCTCTGGAGAATAAAGGTCATCAAAGCCAATTTCTTGCAGTTTTTTATCAACTGAAGAAAAAGCCCCATAAGTCATATATCCAGTATGTCCAACCATTCGTCCCAAGGGTCGAGTTGCATTTTGCTTGACTTGATAGAATCTCTTCATTAATTCGAATGTTTTATACCACTGAAATTGGTTTTGAATTAATGCATTGATATTTTTCTTAACTTGTTCCAAAGTTGGGCTGAAAAGGCAAATTCGACCCTTTACAGGATCTAAATATTTCTTAACACGTGGAACAGCTAGCCAAGGAGTTGCTAGATCCAACATGATAAAATTGATATTTTCAAAGTTATAATCTTTTTCAAGTATATTTCCCAAATCTACTGTAGTATGCTCTTTCATACCCATATGTTCAATATTTTTCTTTGCCTGTTTTAAGGCGGATTCGCGGATATCAAAACTATAAATATGCCCGTCTGGTTGAGAAAAATTGGCTAAAATACCAGTTACTGTTCCACTTCCAGTTCCTGCTTCGAGAATTTGAGAGTTAGGTCTCGCATTACCATAAATTAAGATCGATCCAATATCTTCAGGATAAATTATCTGACTTTGTCTTTTCATATGAAAAATAAAATCACTTAGTAGTGGTCTTAAAATTGCCACTTTTCTATGATAAGGTGAAAGTAGAAAGGTTTGACCAGGATGTTTTCCTATTACATCTTTAAAGTCAATAAATCCTTTATCACTGTGAAATTGTTGTGTGGGATTAGCAGTTCTGATCCATTTTCTATGATGATCAAGAATTAGGTAAATTCTTTCCCCCGCGCGAATTGGTTGCATTGTTATTTCAAATGGTTGAAAGGCAAAAAATTTTTGTAATAATATTAGAGCTGGCAGAGAATCCGTAAAGTTAATAATTAATCCAAACCTTTCGGAAGATGATCTCATCTTGAATTTTTTTACTTAAATTTATCAGATGAGAGCCATTTGATGATAGAAAAAAATATCGTTTGACGATATATTTTGGGTGCCTAGTAAATGTATAATCAAAATGAACCGGAAGATGAAGTCCCTCAGCCCGAAGAAGAGAAATCTTCAGAAGAAAATGAAACTGAGATTGAGGACTCATCTGATGATGAAGAAATTGCCGAAATAGATCCTGAAAAGGATGCCGAACTACAAGAATCACTAGATCGTGAAGCGGAAAGCTTGTTGGCTGAAGAAGACGAAGATGAAATAGAAGAAGAAGAAATAGAAGAAGAAGAAATAGTAGAAGAAGAAATAGTAGAAGAAGAATCAGAAAAAGAAGCCAGCCAAGACTCATCCAAAGAAGAAACCAAATCTGAATCTACTGAGGAAAAAAAATCAAAAGGAAAAAAGCGTCGGCGGAAACAAAAACAACCAAAAATTGATTTGAACAAAAATCCTAAAATTAAACGGATAGTTCAAGAATCTGAACGGCTTGAAGATGCTAATGAACTTAAAGAATTACGTGATGCGCATAACGATGGTACACGTGACTTAATTAACAAAATCAAGAAAATTCAAATTGAAATTTCTAATGTCCGGAATCAAGCTTTAGATTATCGCATGAAACGTGATCAATTAAATAAACAAGTTCAAGAAATTAAAGCTAAAAAAACAAAATTGGTTGAGTTCTTAAATGATTCTCGCTCTGCTTTGAAGAAAGCTAAAAGTGATGCAAAACAGAGCCCAGAAGGTCAAAATTCACGAAAAGTTGGTGCCCAAATCGGAAAAATCCGTCGGAAAATTGAATTTTTAGAAAAACAAATTGAAACAGAAGATTTGGATATTCATAAAGAGAACGAGATTGTAGATGAAATTGATAAACTTGAGCGAACTTTGCAGGAACTTATGAAAGAAAATCGTAAGCCCAAACAATTCAAAGAAGAAATTGACAATATTCGCAAATATCGTAAAGAACTCGCAGAAATTAATGATGAACTTCGCAAATCCGCGGAAGAATCCCAGAATTATCATTTATTATATTTAGATTGTAGTAAGGAAATTGATGAACTTAGACGTGAAAAGCGCAATTTACAACGAGAATTGAATGAAAATCGTTACATTGCAGATATTTATCATCAGCGCTTAATTGAAGTATCCCAACGCTTAAATAGAAGAAAACGCCTTACTCAAAAAGCTCAATACCAAAATAAGAAGAAGATAAAAAAGGAAATTCAGCGCTTAACTTTAGAAGATGCAAAAGACAAGCTAAAGAAAGGTGCAAAATTGAATATATTTGAAGCACGCGCCTTTTTGGAAGAAAAGGCAAATAAAGCAGAAAAATAAACTGCTAAAAATTATTTCTTTATTT
>CAYRPF010000073.1:0-7974 GCA_964426185.1 uncultured archaeon
TCAATTATGTTACTGAGAGAAATGATGTTTTAGTTTATACAACTGAACCCTTGGATGAAGCTATAACAATATTCGGAAGTCCAGTCTTGGAATTTTATGGGAGTTCTGATTGTGTAGACACTGATTGGTTCGCAACAATTGCTGAGGTGACTCCAGAAGGAAAAGCAATTTCATTTGGTGCAGCTAATTTTGGAATCAGTTGTATTCGAGCACGTTACCGTGATTCGCTTTCTGAACCAAAACTTATGACCCCCCATCAAGTGTATAAGTTCAAATTATCGATTGATCCTCTATTCAATACGTTTAAAAAAGGAAATCGTATTCAATTGATTGTTACCAGCAGTGCTTTTCCAACTTACGCCAGAAATTTAAATACAGGAGAAAGAATCGGGTTTGGAACTGAAATAAAAATTGCCCATAATTCCATCCATCATGGTGGACAACTTCTTTCAAAATTGATTTTACCAGTGAAGCCGCGATAAGGATTTCGGGCTTTACGTAGCCCTTAGCCCTTTTTTTTGGTTATTTTCCCTTTCCACCTCAATTTACCTCGTTTAAAGGTGAAATTGGTATTTTTACTGATTGCTAAATGTATACATCGTGCAGACAAAATTTATAATTCAAATTGAATAGTTATAATTTGATAACAATGGAATTTTACAGCAATCTAATGATGGATGAAGAATTTGAAAAGGATTTAATAAGCAGATTTGTGAAATATGCGAAAATTCATACCACAAGTCAACCCGAAATTGAGAAAATCCCCAGCACACATCGACAATTCGAATTGGCGTATCTTTTAGCAGAAGAATTGAAAACTATGGGCATCACCAATGTAAAAGTAAATGAAAAATGCGCTGTTCTAGCAACATTAGAATCAAATATCGAAAACGAAAATGTTCCATGTGTTTGTTTCAATTCTCATTTAGATACAGCTGCGGATGAGTCTGGAAAAAATGTTAATCCACAAATTATAGATTATCATGGAGGCGATATTCACCTTAACAATGAATTAGTAATAAAGGAACAAGAGATTCCCGAGCTAAAATCTTTGAAGGACTCCAAAATTATTACCACAGATGGAACAACACTATTGGGTGCAGACGATAAGGCAGGAATTGCTGAAATAATGACAGCAATTTCGGTTTTAAAAAAAAATAAGGAAATTAAGCATGGAAAAATCAAAATACTGTTCACTCCTGATGAAGAAATAGAGAAGGGGGCAGATTCAATTTCTATAGATGAAATTGGTGCCGATTTTGGATTTACAATTGATGGCGGAGAAATAGGATCCTTAGAAATTGAAAACTTTAACGCTGCCTCAGGAAAAATATTTATAAAGGGAAACTACGCACATGAAGGTTACGCCTATGGAAAAATGATAAATAGTCTACGCTATATCCCTTATATTTTAGATTTATTTCCAAAATCGGAAGCTCCCGAAACATCAAAAGATTATGACGGCTATTATCATCCCTATGAAATTAAAGGAAATGTCAGCTTAACTGAAATAGATTTTATTCTACGTGATTTTGATGAACCAAAATTAAAAGAAAAAATTCAAGCAATGCAAACAGGAATTTCCAAAATACAAAAACAATGTCCAGAAGTGGATTTATCTATAAATATTAAGCGTTCCTATAAAAATATGAAAGCAATTCTTGACAAGCACCCCACAATAATAAAAATTGCAAAGGAGGCAATTGAGAAATCAGGCGCGAATCTTAAAATCACACCAGTGAGAGGCGGCACGGACGGGGCGCGATTTAGCTGGCGCGGTTTACCAACACCCAATATATTTACGGGAGGATATAACTTTCATACAAAGCTAGAATTTGCATCGGTAACAGGGATGAAGCAAGCAACTCTTACCATCTTAAATATCATTAAACTCACAGTTGAAGAATATATAAAAAAAAATTAACACCCATCCAAATCAAGACCATTGGATTTCATTTTTTCGATTAATGAAGCCAATGGTGGATTGTGATGTGATTCCATATTAATTTTTTTGTTTTTTACAACAATATACCCATCTCGAATTACAAGATCAATATTTTTGATGGATGCTAGATCTTTATCTGGTTGTCCGTTTACCACAATTAGATCTGCTAATTTTCCTGGTTCGAGAGTCCCCAATTTATCGGACATATCCAATATTTTTGAATTAACACGAGTTGCCATGCAAAGAACTTCACTGGCAGAAAAGCCTAATTCTTCTAAATTATGCAATTCCATATAATAAACATCAGCAATAGCGGGAAAGACTTCATAGAAAATATCCGTTCCAATTCCCATCTCAATACCGGCATCTTTCATTTTTCTTACGGTAGAGCGAATGGTATCTTTGGTTAAAGTAAATCTTCTAGTTGAATTCCCAAAATAACCACCTTCTGAGTCAATAATTATATCATAGGGAATCAAAGTAGGGACAGAATATACTTTTCGCTCGGCCATTAATTGGATAACTTGATCAGTTCGGGGTAGAGAATGTTCCACTACATCAACACCAGCTTTGACCGCCTTTTCAATGTAATCTCGTTCAGCGTCTGTCGTAATTTTTAATCCAAGGGAGTGGGCTTCATCAACTGCAGCTTCGATCTCTTCTTGTGAAAATGGACTACCGGTTTTGATGAAATCAGCCCCTTTTTTGAACTGATAGCGAACTTTATCCCGCCACTCGTGTGGTCCTGAAGCTTCACATGTGAAGATCTCCAATGAATTCCCAAGCTTCACACTACTTGTACCGTGACCACCAGTTGATGTGATTAATTGTCCCGCAGGAAAAATGCGCGGTCCAGGGATGGAATTTTTTGCCACCCAATCCTTTAACCTAAAGGCAAAGGTTCCTGCACTTGCACAATCCCTGATAGAAGTAATTCCAGATTCGATGTAGTAAGTCATGCGCTCTAGAGCGCGTAAGGTACAGTCTGCAACATCGATAGCAAGGGATAGGGGAAGCTTCGAAGAAGTAAGATCTAAGTGGGTATGAGCATCAATCAAACCAGGCATTATCGTTTTCCCTTCAAGATCAATAATTTCAGCATTTTTAGGGAATTCATGCGTTGCACCAGTAACTACAGAATGAACTTTATTTTTATGCAAGACAATAGAGCCATTATAGGCAGATTTTCCCGTGCCGTCAAAAATCCGGGCATTCTTCAAAACTAAAATGCGATTTGGACCTAGAGGGTCAGGTTTTCTTGGAATTCTTCTTGGATCATCAGAAACTGTGGTTATATTCTCATCCAACCATTGATTTTTCATTATATATCACTTTCATTATTTCATTATTATGCCATCATTATTTCTTCATTATGTCAATATTATTTTAGAGAAATCTTCCTGCTTTAGCACCCGTATGTTTCTTGTCTTTAGCTGTAATCTGCCCATTAATAATGACATAATTTATCCCATCCGGAAATGTTCCTGGAGTAATATAATTCTCATTTGTTGCCAAATTTTTTGGTGAAAACACAACGATATCAGCATAATTACCTTCTTTTAAAACACCGCGATCTTTTATGTTGAATACTTCGGCGGGTAGCCCTGTCATTGCCCGAATAGAGTCTTCAAGCCTCTCTTTAGGGTATTGGGTCAAATATCTAATGGTATAACAGAAGTTGTTCGGATGTGGATAGACATTTAAAGGAAAATCCAGCCCGAATTCAGAATCTTGATTAAACGACAGCCCATCAGAACAGGGCATTGAAAGAGGATGTTTCAATATTTCTTGTATCCACTCGTTTGGTGTGTTGATATCAAAACGAATTTTGGTATAAGGGGCTCTTTTGCAGATTTCAATCATAGCATCGATGAAGTTCCATCCCTTTTCTTTCATGATTGTTCGTACAGATTTATTTTCAAATTCTTTAACTTCTGATTTGACAATAAAAATCATTTCGTCAAACGGCCATTCTCCCAGTTTAAGCCATCCATATTCATTATTTTTCACATCGCGTTTGATGGCTTCAACATAATCGGGAATATTTAAATTGCGAAGAAATTGATCATAAGAACCTGCCGCTAGAACCCAAGGCCTAAAAAATCTGCCAAAATTGGGATTAGAAGACCCTCCACCAGAAATACTTGGAATTACATCGAAGAACACATCAATTCCTTCTTGTCGGGCATTATTAATTAGATCTACTATAATTTGAGTTGCTTTTTTCTTTTTTTCTAAAGGATCTGCAGATGAAAGTAACATTGCTGGGAACATATGAGAAAGTTCTGCACTAATATTTGCATTTCTAGCAATTTTAATGGCTTCTTTAATCCCTTTAATTGTACCTAGTTCATCTTCTTCATCTACATTGTCCATTTGCCGAAAATGAGTTGCATATATCCCTCCAAATTCCTTAGCAACCTTGGCTAATTCTATAATTTCTTCGGTGTTTGCATAAGACCCAATATAATCTAATCCTGTTGAGAAACCTCTACAGCCCGCTTTCATTGCTTGTTTTACCAGTTCTTTCATTTTTTCCAATTCTTCGGCTATAGGCTCTCTCTTATAATCTTTTCCGAGAACGGCAGTTCTAATGGTGTTATGGCCTACTAACTGATACATATTTACGGAAAATCCTTGCTTTTCAGCTTTAGTAAAAAATTCCGCCATAGTTTTATAATCTAAATCAAGATTATAGAGAGATTTAAAGGCTTCCCTCATCTTGTCTAAATCAACAAATAGATCCATGTCTTTGTAATACGAGGGCTTAACTTTATATAATAGATTAAATTCCCAAGCTGTAAACAAATATAAATCTGTCAGTGGGGCAGGAGAAAAACCGCAATTTCCCCCAATTGTGGTCGTGATACCTTGCATCACATTAGCTTCGTTTTCTGGCCAGACTAGAAGGCTGAGATCTGCATGGGAGTGAGGATCAATAAACCCAGGTGAAACAATCTTACCTTTTGCATCAATTACTTCTTTTGCCTCTAAAGATCTTAGATCTCCGATCTGAACAATCTTATCTTCTTTTATTGCTAGATCTGCTTTAAATCTATCCTTTCCAGTTCCATCAATTATAGTTCCATTCTTAACTATTATATCCATCATGATTTTTCACTTCAGAACTAACTTGCTATTTATTTAGATGTTAACTATGATTTTATTTAATTGTATGCATTATGTATACATGAAATTTTGATTATTGTTATTTCTTTTTCATGTAAATTCATCTGATATTGAATATGCCAATAATAATAAAAGAATGAAGCAAATCTACTAAAATTTGAGATATTCTCTGAAGTAGTCGAAAAATCATCCAAAATAATACAAAAATGAAAAAATTCTCCAAAGTAATGGAAAGATTTAAATGATAACGGCAAGTATACATTAAGTATACACGATTAAGAGGATTGATCAAATGCTATTAGAACCTAAACTTGTAAAACAAATGGTTAAAGAAACTGAAGAAATGCGAAAAAAAATTCAAAATTCTGGAGAAAATCTGCTGGAATCAGAATATATATATACGAGTAAAGTAAAGGCTCACCAAGTAGAAAAAATGCAAATTGAAATTTCTACTGCAAACCATAAAGTAATTGTTGATGAACCCAAACCCTTCGGTAAAGACGAAGGAGCATCGCCTATAGACCTTTTGCTCGCTGCTTATGCAGGGTGTTTCCAGATAACCTTAATTTTTCTAAGTTGTGCGAGTAACCTAGATGTAGAAGATATAAAGGTAGAAATCTCGGCGCAAATGGATGCACGTGATGGTTTTAGGGGTCCAAAATCGCCCCCACCTCGGATAAAGAGCATGAAAATTCTAACAATTTTCAAAACTTCTGAACCGGAAAAGAAAATTCAACGAATAATCAGAAAAGCAAAACATGATTGTTCTGTTGGTGGTTCTCTTCATCCAGACATAAAAAAAGAATATATCCTAGAAATTGTCCCTATGTCTCAAAATTCTGAAAAAGAAGAGTAATTAAAATGAACTTACAACAATTTTTAAAAGAAAATGTAGTCCCTGCCATTGGATGTACGGATCCCGTTGCTATTGCTTTTGCATCTTCTGTTGCTTACAATTCTCTTTTCTATGAAAAATTTGATTCAACTATTCCATTATCTGAGCAGTTTAAAAAAAACACTCCTGTTCCGATAATCGAGAATATTACTAAATTATCAATTCGGACGGATAAAGGATTATTTAAGAACGCATATGCTATAACCATTCCTGCTTCTAACAATCGAAAAAGTATGAAAATTGTTGCAGCAATGGGAATTTTTGGCAATCCTGCCTTAAAGTTGGGGATTTTGGGAAATCTTTCTCCCGACGTCATTCCAAAAGCTGACAAAATTGTGAAGTTGGGGTTAATTGAAGCAGGAGTTATCAATGATAATTCTTTTAATTCACAATTGAGAATTGAAATTGAATTAGAATACAAAAAGAGTACTACTGATCAAAAATATGAAAAAATCTTTGTGAGAATGCTTGATAGCTATTCGTATATCAACTGTATTAGGGCAAGAGATTCTTCAGGTAATGAAATAACCATCTATGACCAACAAAAAATGGATTCCGATAATACAAAGAAAAATGAGCAATTTCCTGATACGATCGAAGAATTATGGCATATCGCTACCGAAGCTGATCAAGAGATTTTAAAACAAATAAAGACGGGCATTGACATGAATTATGATATTGCTAAAAAAGGATTATCAGAAAAATATGGCGCAGGATTTGGATGGGCATTAAGAGAAATTGCTATTAAAACTGATTGTGAACATTCCCTTCCAATTAAGGTTAAGTATCATGCTGCAGCTGCCGCAGATGCACGAATGGGAGGGTGTCCTATGCCCGTTATGACTACGTCAGGTTCTGGTAATCAAGGCATAACTGCGACTTTGCCCGTTTTCTTTGTTGCGAAAGCCTATAATAAGTCTGAAGAACTTCTGTACAGGGCGGTCTTGTTTTCTCACCTCGTTAATCATTTCTGCGCCATTAATTTAGGATTATTATCCCCATTATGTGGAACTATCACCAAAGCTGCGATGGGTGCAGCTTCTGGAATCATCTATTTAATGGGCGGAACTTTAGAAAACGTTCATACTGCAATAAACCTTTTGGCCGGAGGTATGGTTGGAATGTTGTGTGATGGTGCAAAAGATGGATGTGCCCTTAAAGTAAGTTATTCTTCTCAAGCAGCCGTTGAAAGTGCGTTCATGGCATTATCAAATTATAGGTTGTCAGATGAAAATGGAATTGTTTGTTCAAATGCACTTGATACTATAAAAACCATAGGGCAATTAGCAATACAGATGAAAGATACTGATGATGAAATCTTAAAAATTATGATTTCAAAGAAGAAGTAACCTTTTTTTCAACACAACAAATAATTGCAATAAAAAGATGATGAAATATGGTAGAAGAAAAAGTAGAAAAAAAAGCAATTGATGGAGGAGCGACATATAGCGCAGCAATAAAAGCAGGTAATCTTTTGTTTATTTCTGGGCAAGTCCCTACTCGAAACAATTCAACACCAGAAAATATTCGGGAACAGACAAAGATCAGCTTAGATGGAGTTCTATCCGTTTTGGAAAAAGCGGGTGGAAAATTAAGTGATTTAGTCAAATTAACGGTATATTTGACTGATATCAAGGATTTTCCCGAATTCAACATTGCTTATCGAGAATTTTTTGAAGAACACGGAATAACAACCAATTTCCCTGCACGGGCAACTCTAGCTGTCGCAGGTTTGGTGAGACACGAATGGAAAATAGAAATAGAAGGATATGCCGTTATCTAAAAATTTAGTTGAGCAAATCTTATTTGATATCTGAGTTAAATTTATAAAAGAAGCAAATTTTTTTTATCACTTTTTTCCTTCTTATCAGTTAGTCATATAACATTCCAAATATCATCGCTTTATGCCCTAACTACGAGTTTATGCCCACGTTATCACTTAGTCAAACAATTACTATGCTTGTGATTGTTAAATCATGCTGCCTTAGCACCACCACGTTAAGCT
>CAYRPF010000073.1:8074-16074 GCA_964426185.1 uncultured archaeon
ATTACTATGCTTGTGATTGTTAAATCATGCTGCCTTAGCACCACCACGTTAAGCTGTTAGCATCAAATGGGAAATCTCGCTTCAAGCAGAAAGACAGCTATTTGAAGCATTGTCAGGAAAAAAAGGTTTTATTCTATTGTAAAATAATTCCGAATCTGTTTTAAAAATGAATTACTATGTTGAATTATCGCATTGGTCATTGCTTTTTCATCTTTATTTTCTAAGGCGGTGACCATATCATCCATACTTTTAATAATATTGCCAACATCCGTCACACGAGCTTGGGTGTGTGCCCACATGCGATTTACATGGAGGTAGTATTTTTCAGATGTACTACGCAAAAGCTCATTTTTACAGACATTGCGTATCTTAGTATGAAATTCCTTATCTAGAGCTATAAATTCGGAATAATTTTCTTCTACATTCAACTGATGGATTTTTTCCATAATCGCTTTAAGCTCTTGAAGCTCTTGTGGTGTAATTTTTTTGAGCACAAACTTTCCAAGTAACTTTTCAATTTCAATCCGAATTTCCATTATTTCCCCTATGGCTCTAAAATCAATTTCTTTTACCTGAATCCCAATTTTATGGATAAATGTGATAAAGCCTAAATTTTCTAAACGATAAAAAACTTCGCGTACTACAGGTCTGCTAACTCCAAATTCTTCAGCAAGCCCTTTTTCATTCAAAATTTGACCGGGTTTGAATTCTAGCTCGACAATACGCTCTAAAATTTTTTTGAAAACTTCTTCTTTTTTGTTTTTTCTTATTTGAATTGTCAACATCAAGTAGACATTGAATAAAGAACAAATAAATCTTTCTATTCTAATTATTAAAAACAAAGATCAAAATAAATTTTTCTATTAATGGTTACTTTAAATGCAATTCAATATGTTTACATTATGTATACAATATAATATTCTAGATTAACAATATTGAATGAAAACACACTCTGATACTTCTAAAATCAAAATTATAATTGGTGCAAATCATGAAAGAATATCTACTCTTTGAAAAATACCCAAAGCTTAAAATTCTCGATCCCTTGCCTATAGTTAATAGTCCAACACCTATTTTCCCTTTAAAGCATACCAGTAAAGCACTAGGTGCTTCAATTTGGATTAAGAATGACGGAATAACCATGAACGAATATGGTGGTAATAAACCTCGAAAACTGGCATTTATCTTGCGAGATGTTATCAAACAATCGAAAACCACTGTAATCACTCAAGGCGGATTGGGGAGCAACCATTGTCTTGCAACAGTGGTTAGCGCAAAAAAAGCAAATCTTAATGCAGCGATCTATTTGGATTGGCAACGGTTAAACCCACATGTCCGCAATAATATGTTGGCCGACCATTATTTTGGCGCTGAAATGATCTATTCCCCAAACCGAGAAGAGACAACCAAGAAAATCCAAAAGCGTCTTATGGAGGATCCTAATGCATATTTTATACCTACAGGAGGTAGCTCTCCGTTGGGAACAGTGGGGTTTGTCAATGCTGCATTTGAATTGGCAGAACAAATTAAAACTTTAAATATTCCTACCCCAGATCAAATTTATGTGGCTTTTGGTTCGGGAGGAACCTGTGCAGGGCTTTTAATTGGATCGATTCTAGCAGGTATACAAACCCAAATTGTTGGGGTTCAAGTTTATATCGAAAACGAAGATACAGTGTTGAAGCTTGCACAAGAAACATTAGAACTCCTCCGGGAGATTGAACCTAATATTCCTCAATACACATCCAAAGAATTACGGCTGTATTTGAAAGTAACCGCCCAATTTTTTGGAGGAGAATATGGGATAACAACTAAAGAAGGGATCGAAGCCCAGAAATTAATTCAATCAGATGGTATCCAGCTCGAAACAACCTATACAGCCAAATGTTTTTCCGCAGTGGTAGATCATTGTAACAATATTGAAACGAAATCAAATCGCAATATTCTGTACTGGCATACCTTTAATTCTCTAGATATTTCAAGTAAGTACTCTTCTGTAGATTACAGGCAATTACATTCAGATTTTCATCAATTTTTCGATGGAACTGTGCCTTTTGATGAAGAAATTGTCAACTGCAAAGAGCAAAAATCATTTCATTGAGAACTCTGAAAAAAATCAGTATCATCATCGGAACTTGAATCATCATCTCCATGAAAAGAACTTGCAGAAAGTGACAGGGAAAAATCCACGTTCTATTCCACTTTAAACGAAGTCCATTTTTCTAAGAACTCAAGCTTTACGTCCACGCCTAACCCGGGTTCATCCGACACATTGATCAAGCTCTTGTTGGTTTCGCCATATTGCATTCCCCCGATTATTGGATCTTCAGCTAACATCATGGCAGAATCTAAATCTAGAAAAACAATATTGGGTCTGGCGATTACTAAATGTGCTGCCGCTGTAAGACCAAGGCGGCTTTCACTGAAGCACCCAATCATACATTTGGCACCATAAGACTCGGCAATAGCATTGATCTTCAATCCAGTATGGATTCCACCTGATTTTGCAAGCTTAATGTTGAGATAGTCCGCTGCCCCCAATTTACAGATCTTAAAGGCATCGATATCGTTGAAGACTGATTCATCGGCACAAACGGGAATATTTATCTTTTCGCGTAATCGAACCATATCATCCAAGTTCCAGACCGACATGGGCTGTTCAAAGTATAGCAAATTTAGGGGTTCCATGAGGCGGGCATTTCGTAAAGATTGCGCAAGATCCCAGCCTTGATTGCAATCTATTTTTAAATGCACATCAGGACCGACAACCTCACGCACTGCTTTAACATGAAGGAAATCAGTATTACCGGGGCGACCAGTTTTCATTTTGATCTCGTTGAATCCTTCTTGCAGATATTTTTTGGCCAAATTCTGCACATCTTCTTCAGTTTCTTCGTGTCCCATAGTCATGTCTGTGCGAAGCTGGCGGTTTTTCCCACCTAAAAGCTTATAAATCGGTTGGATACTTTCCTTGCCCAAAATATCCCACATTGCCATATCAAATGCGGAGCGAATGGAAGGATGGGTCGGTAGATAACGGGTGATTAAATGTAAATTTTCTTCAATTGCGGTGGGATCTTGCCCAATTAATAGTTTTGCCAGAAATTTTGCCGCTTCAATGCCAGTTGCTTGTGTTTCTCCCGTGATAAATGAATAAGGACTCGCTTCTCCCCATCCATATATCCCCGCATCGGTGTTAATGCGGATCAAAACATTTTCAGCCGAAGCCATAGCGCCCAAAGACACTTTACAAACATAATCTAACTCCATGTCCATTTTGTAGATGTCAACGCTGGTTATTTTCATTTTAGATTTCTCCAGAATTATATTAATAATTAAAACAAATCATTAAAAACATTATTATATAGCACATTTTCTTTAAAAGGAAGATATAGCATTCCTAAAAAATAAAAAAATCATTTCTCTCTGCATATTCAAATGTAAATGAGTAGAAAAATAATTTCAATGTCTGTTAATCGTAATTATAATAGTGAACGATTTCAAAATAATTCTTTCCAGGAAACAAATCCTCCAAAATCAAATTTCAACGAACACACTCAAAATTATTATTCACCTATAAAATCCTCCTATAACCTGAGAAAAACTAAAGAAAAAATCAATAATTCCATTTCCATTTCAAGTGGACTGAAATATCAAGATTTATTTCATTCCCGAAAAGATTTGTTCAGTATTGATTTGAAAAATCAATATTCTACCATTCTCGCTTATATTCATGAAAAAGATCGCTTTTTGCGCTCATTTTATCAAGAATTTTGCTCTCATCCATCTTTGGATTTAACCCGATATAAATCCAACACTCTAAATCCATATACCGAATCTTCTTTCTTTCATACCCTTAATTATTCCCAAAAGCAACAACTGAATCATCTTCAAGGAGCTATAATTGCAGCTGTCGACGGAGGATTGGGTATTCGCGAATTTCAAGGATTAGATTTGACTTTAATCAAGGCTGTGGTAGTGGAATATGATTTCAAAAATCCCTTTCATCCTCAGATCAGTTATTTCCCCACTAAAGAATCTGATGCCAATTTTGCCCTTTACACAGATTACGGGATTAATCGTTCCAAAAATGTCTCTTCATTGGCAAGTTTTCGTCGAATTTTAGCAGAAAATTCAATGGTTCTCGACTATATAACCCATAAGAAGGAATTAGAGTTAAGAAACCGGGCAATCCCAATGATCATAGTTCTTGACGGTAGCATTCATCTCCCACCTATTCAGCATTTCTACAACTTACTTCAGTCATTTCCCAAATTGTGTCTGGAGGTGATTGAGAGCTACCGAATTTTATATCAAACCTGCGCGCAAAATGGAATTTGGTTGGTAGGTTCTGTAAAGGATTCACGCACCAGCCAATTGAGGGATCTTCTCATTAAAAGTATTCCCAAACTCCTTAAACAGCTAAACCTCAAGGATAATTCTTCTTTTCTTCAATTTAACTATCGACAGCAGCTGTTAGGATTATCGGATTATGAACTACTATATCGGATAATGAAGCCACATTCACGCACAGTAATTATTCAAGAAACTCGAGATTTTAAGATAAATCCACCTTCTTTGTCCACATTACCATTATACGGCGAAAATACTATGTTTGGAGATCAAACCCTCATTTTAACTTCTTTATTTCAAACTCGGATCCAATATTCTGTTTTTTATTCCTATCTTAGACTATCTCAGAAAGATTTACCGCTACGATTTGAGCTCTATTGCCCGTCTTCAATTAATCCCGAAATCGGTCAAAAACAATTTGTTAAAATTATCGAAATCCTTTCACCAATATCATCGATTGAACCGACTTGTACCTTGCCCCTCCCGCAAATTGAAGCTCATTTACGCGCCCACCTTTCCGAAAAAGAAGTTGATTTAATCCTTAATCCATTAATTTCCCGATTGAATCTTCCTTTTTCCAGCTTGGTCTCAGAAAATTTTCCAAAAAATCCATCTCCAGCTGAATCAGCCAATTTGGCTGAAAATACAATCAAATCACGTGTAAAAAATACTTCAGATTCTTCTAACATTCAAGACAATACTCAATTAAGTTCTCAACCTTCATTTATTAGCTCGCGTCATACACGTCTAGATCTCCTTTTCTAATTTCACCAGCTTCATATTCAATCCAATATGTTACTTCTTAGCCAAGAGTTTATAGTGTTATAGTGAGTGGGTATATACCTTCTATGATCTTTAATCTCTCTCTTGGCTACTTTTTTTTACTCACATTTTTACAATTCATAAAAAGCTGTCTTTTATTAGGATATCAAAATAACTTTAATAAGTGACATTCACATATTTATTGATAGTATTCGAATTCTCCGATTATTAAACAATAAAGAAAATAATTCCTAAACGGTGAAATAATGAGCACAGACTTTACCTTTAAACTTTTGATGCTGGGTGACGCAAGTGTTGGAAAAACAAGTCTTACACATCGCTATATCACAGGAGTTTTCATAGATTCGCCCCGTCTCACAATAGGCGTCGATTTTTTCTCTAAAAAAGTAAGACTTCCCAATGGAAAAAAGGTAAAACTGCAAATTTGGGACTTCGGTGGTGAGGGACGTTTTCGATTTCTACTTCCAACGTATTCTAAGGGATCTAATGCTGCTTTATTCCTATACGATATTACATCAGAGAAATCCTTAGAAAGTATTGGAGCTTGGCTTGAGATTGTCCGTAAAAATGCAGGAAATATACCTATTTTTTTAGTGGGATCCAAAAGCGATTTAGAACCATATCGAAAAGTTTCAGCAGAATATGCTCAAGAAGTTGCCGATAGGAACTCATGTATATGCCATATCGAGCTTTCATCTAAAACAGGGGAAAATGTGGAAGAATCGTTTAAACTTATTACAGAATTACTTATTGAGGAATCGAATCGATTATTTAAGGAATTTCTTGAAATGCAGGAGTCCAAAGAACCCTAATAGATAAGTAAATAAATGGATAAATTTTAGTTATTTTCCCATCATTGAATTGAAAAAAAGGAACTCTTTGGAATTTCGCGGCTCTAAACTTTTCTTATTCCCCTTTAAGGTCAGTATCATGAAGTATCAATCGAAACATCCCCGTTATTTGCTCAATACCATCTATTCTCTTAGTTTAGAGCCCAATCCTCTTAATAGTCCTTTGAATAGAATAATCAGTATTTATCTTCCCCCCCAATATTATGAAGATACTTCCACACGCTATCCAGTAGTCTATGTTCTTCATGGATATGATGGACACGCGGGAAATTGGCTCGTCATGCCCGATTTGGATTTAATATCGTGGCAACCAGTGAAAATACTGATGAAATCTATCGGAAATGGTTTACACATTGATCAAGTTCCGACTTATAAATTACTAGATCGTCTTATTAAAACCCATAAAATACCACCCTTGATTCTCGTTCAACCAGATGCCAGTTTACACATTCCGGTAAAAGGAGGATTAAAAGGGCTCGATGGCACCAGGTCTACAAAAGGTAGTTTTTACATAAATTCGCCCTTTACGGGAAATTACTCGGATTACATAGTCAAAGATGTAATTAGATATATTGATGCAAATTTCCGCACTCTTAGCGATCCTTCTCATCGAGTTCTGATAGGAGGTTCGATGGGTGGTTTCGGTGCACTTTATTTGGGACATAAATATTCTCATCTTTTTTCCGCCATTGGGGCGTTAAGTCCAGCTAATGTGCTTTTAACTCATTTTAATTGGGAATTTGAGACCCCTCTTATCGCACGAATCATTGGTCATCGTTTAGCCCTTAAATTTGGTAAGATTATGTTCAATGATATTCTTGAATCCATGGATATGATTTTTTCAGGCGATAGACCATTATTGCCAACCCTTTCTTTTAATTCTCTGGGAGTTTTAGAAGATTATGATCATGTTGCATGGCAAAACTGGGAGAAATATGACTTACTTCGCATTTACAGCCAAGATATTGATAAAATTCGCTCTAAAAAAATATTTCTTTCATGTGATCCTCATGATGAGTATGGGTTATATCCTTTTGCCCAAGATATGCATTTTCTTTTAGAACGAAATAAGATTGTGCATTCTTCTTTTCTTGAGGAAGATCCGCGCACAGAGTTATCACCTCACATTTTTGGGATTGCTTTTAAATTTATCTCCGCTTTGCAGTATTGTACTTCTCATTTTTCAAACATAATAAAATAAAAAAATAAAGCAAATGTAAATTGTAAAAAAAATTACTGTCATTTTATTTCCACATATCATCTTCTTCGATTTTCTATTCCGTAAAATTCTTAAGCGTTGCTTCGGAAAAGTATGAAGAATGGAAACATAGAATTAAATTTATATATTATGACATATTGTTTTACTTACTTTTCGGTCATAGCACCCGGAAACCATCTGTTCCCTTTCCGAACACAGAAATTAAGACGGGCCGCGTTGCAGTTAAGTAGTGATATCTCAAATATCGCGAACCTGTGAATCTGAAAAGTATTATTTTCTTTTCTTTCTTCTATAAACTGCTTGACTACCAAAAACCATTTTTCATCTATTTAATAAACAGTTGAAGGATTTACAATATTACCACGCAACAAAGAGTTGACATGTAGCATTTTACACGATATTACAATGTAATGTGTTGAATTACAGGATGCGATCACGTATATGGTGGTGTAAATTGAATTTTACGGTTTAATTATAAGTTAGTTTTCAAAAAAGGTAGAGATTCAGGAGTTCGGATTAATAATGGCTTCTAATAAAGGAATATTCATGTTCGGTTCGGATTTGGGATAAGGATTTTTTCATTTTTTTCACTTCTTTATGGTTTAATTTTGAGTTAGGTTAAAAAAAGGTAGAGATTCAGGCATTCAGATTAATAATGGCTTCTAATAAAGGAATATTCATGTTCGGCTCGGATTTGGGATAAGGATTTTTTCATTTTTTTCACTTTTTTATGGTTTAATTTGAGTTAGGTTAAAAAAAGGTAGAGATTCAGGCATTCAGATTAATAATGGCTT